>NZ_JACJNU010000065.1:0-230987 GCF_014849525.1 Microcoleus sp. FACHB-SPT15
GCTATTGGCGCGATGGCTCCACTCCGACTCCATCCCGAACTCGGTTGTGAAACGTTGCTGCGGCGAAGATACTTTGGGGGTTGCCCCACGGGAAAATAGCTCGGTGCCAGGTCAATTTTCATAGTAGAGCGCCCACTTTAGCAAAGCTGGGCGCTTTGCTATTTTCTGCCTATTCTCGATATCCTAAGAGTATTTAGCCTAGAGAATTTGCTGTGGATGCAATATTAGAGCGATCGCGCGAACTCAAGCAAGCCTTAATAGAATTTGTTCTTGATGCCGGGGGAGAACTAGCAGAATCTTTAGAGTCCTATGTTGCTTCCAAATCGCGTTCCCAAGGCAACCGTTATGATGCAACTTATGAACAGAATCTGCTAATTGATTCTTTTATGACAGAGGGGAAAGTTGGAGAAAAAACTCCTCTAGATTTATTTATTGATAGCACTCCAGAATTGTCAGAAGCTGACCGAGCCTTAGTTAGGAGTTGGCGGCGCAGCTTCATTGGTTTATTTGCCGTCAGCCAACTTCTCCCAGATGGCTTTGAGCTGATGAACTGGTTAACAACCAAGCAATACATTGTCAAGCCGAATGATGCCGTTACTCTGGAAGAAATGGCGCGGTTTAAAGAAGGGGAAATTTTGCTAACCCGTATTGCTCCTGTAAGTGACGATGATTGGATGTTTTCTGGTCCTTGTCGGTCAATGGGTTCTTTGGGTAAACCGAAACTGGCGGTAGCAATTGGTAGCTTTAAAGACAATCATAAAGATGCTCTTTACAGGGATGCCCCAGATTTACTGGAAGAAGCATGGAACTCAGTTGCAGAGTATCATCAAGAATTTCTTGACTTTTTTGGGAGTGATGAAGTAACTCTACCTGGTTATCAGCTCAATAAGAAAATTAACGAACTGCAAGAGCTAATGACTAAGCGTCGTCTATTAGAGGCAGGCATTGATGAATCAAAATCCTTGTCAGAGATAGCAGAAGAAGCTGGAGTTACCGAAGAAGAGATGAAAGCGGCGGCTGAAGAAGCAGGGGCTGAGTCTGAGGCAGTTTCTCAGCTATTTGACAGCAGCAAAGGCTTGACGAAAATGGTAATGCCTAAGGTTGACTTACCTGCTGAACTTAAGAAGGCAGAACAAGTAACCGTTTTCACACATCCTCGCTGGGGTCAAATATTTTTGCCGACCTACACTCAGTTCAAGACAATCCTAGAATCAGAAGACTGGCAGAGCAATCCAGCTACTAATAAGCTGGTTCGCAAATACCTGGAAGACCCAACGATTAACGTATTCATTTGGCACAAATTAGCTCAACTATATCCAACTCAGCTAGAAAAGATCTTACAATCCTTCTTGGAGCGTCCAGACTTTAAGATTGAGCGTGATTTAGAGGCTTTGCTGCAAGAACACAATAAACCTCTAGAGCCAGAACTCCCAGAAATAGCAAGTGTGCCTATTCATTTACACGAACTCTTTCAAGAAGCCATGGCAGAGGTCAACAAATCAAAGTCCAAAGGTAAGGGTAAAACAAAAGAGAAGACTGCACGAGGCTTTAAATAAATTTGACAGAAGCCTGGTAGGATTCTATGAGCCAGTTTCATCCCAGCTTATCCAAATGTCTGCTGCCGTTGTCACGCTGAATATTACTGAACATCAGCAAAATTTGATGATTCAAAGCCCTGTATCAGGTCTATCTCTACAGGGATGCCTCACGGTGCCAGGGGACAAGTCTATCTCTCACCGTGCCTTAATGTTGGGGGCGATCGCACAAGGAGAAACCCTAATTCAAGGACTACTCTTAGGCGAAGACCCCCGTAGCACCGCTAGCTGTTTCCGGGCAATGGGTGCAGAGATTTCCGAGCTAAATACAGAACAGGTCATTGTAAAGGGCATAGGATTAGGTCAGTTACAGGAACCTGAAGATGTTTTGAATGCTGGAAACTCTGGGACAACGCTCCGGCTAATGCTGGGAATCCTCGCTTCTCAACCAGGACGATTTTTCACGGTAACAGGAGATAGTTCACTGCGATCGCGTCCTATGTCCCGCGTTATCAAACCCTTGCAACAAATGGGGGCGCAAATTTGGGCACGTAAGGGTGCAACACTTGCGCCTTTAGCCATTCAAGGACAACAGCTTAAACCCATTCACTACCACTCTCCGATTGCCTCAGCCCAAGTTAAGTCCTGTATTCTCCTGGCTGGTCTGATGGTGGAAGGACAAACCACGGTTACTGAACCAGCCCTCTCCCGCGACCATAGCGAACGGATGCTGCAAGCGTTTGGGGCCCAACTCAGCGTTGACCCAGAAAGCAAGAGCGTTACTATAACAGGACTAGCCCAGTTGCAAGGGCAAACGGTGATTGTTCCCGGTGATATTAGCTCAGCTGCTTTTTGGTTGGTCGCTGGGGCAATTGTGCCCGGTTCAGAATTGTTGATTGAAAATGTTGGTGTTAATCCCACCCGCACTGGCGTTTTAGAAGCGCTGTCAATGATGGGGGCTGACATTAACCTAGAAAATCAGCGTGTGGTTGCTGGGGAACCAGTAGCAGACTTACGGGTGCGCTATGGACAGCTTAAAGGCTGCGAAATTGCTGGTGATGTAATTCCCCGATTGATTGATGAGATTCCAATTCTTGCCGTAGCCGCTGTTTTTGCGGAAGGGACGACAGTAATTCGGGATGCAGCGGAACTGCGAGTTAAGGAAAGCGATCGCATTGCTGTGATGGCATCTCAGTTGAACCAGATGGGGGCACGGGTTACAGAATTACCGGATGGTCTGGAGATTACTGGTGGCACCCCTTTAGTCGGTACTGATGTTGATAGTCATACCGACCACCGCATTGCCATGAGTCTTGCCGTTGCCGCACTCAATGCTACTGGCACGACTACGATCCACGGTGCTGAAGCTGCTGCTATCTCTTACCCTGACTTCACTACCACCTTGCAACGACTCTGCAACCAGAGATAAATCTCACAAGTGTAATCGCAGCCAACAGATTTACTCCCCATGAACTCGTTTGCTTGCTTAAGCTTGAACTATATCCTCATTAGTTATTTGGCTGCCTGTAGCTTGCCGCTACTAGCCACAAAAAGACCTGCTGCCAAAAATGCGGCTGCTCCGATGAGCACACCAACAATCGGGGATAGAGTCTCTGGCTGACCAAATAAAGCGCCAAAGACACTAGACGCAACGGCTCCACCACTAAAATAAATACCAGTTCCTAAACCTGCTTTATCTGGCGGCACCATTGATAGAGCAAACGGAATCGTCCCATTAGAAACGAGGCTGAAGGTTGCACCTAAAGCGATCGCAATTCCAGACGCGATCGCGCCATTGCGAGTAAACACCATCAGTCCCATAAATCCAGCCATAGCCACTAAACCATAAGCCATTGCCTGACGATTCCCTAAACGTGAGGCAAGCTTTCCGGCAGGAATTGCCGTCACTGCCAGAGCAATAAATATTCCCCCTATAATCAAACCTTTGTTCGCACCTGGAACTTGACTATCCAGAATTTGGGGAAACGTTTGCATCATCAAGCGAAATCCCAAAGCAACTCCCACCCCCGCACCAAACACCAACGCCAAACGGGGAATGGAAATCTGCCGCCAACTACTAGATGATTGGGGACTTAGAGAAGACTCCGACGTTTCCTGCTGTACACTACTGTTCGGGTTTACCGACCTTAACGCAACGGCAGCAACCAGCAATGTGAATGAGCCAATCGAAAACGTGACAATTGGACCTAAGCTAAGAATAAATTGATTGGCGAGTGGACCCATCGCCCCAGTTAAGCCCCCTACTAAGGTAAGGATACTAGCGGCTTGGGGGAGATTTGTGCCAAAGGCATAACGCCCCAATAATGATAGGGCTGGACTACGAAACACAGTCATTGCCAAAGCCCAAGCTACCATTAGCACTGGCAATACCCAGCGAATAGTGGCTGTCGGAGAGCCGAAGACCAAAAAGGCTGGGATGGAAATGAATAAGGCTGATGCCAAGACAACTCCCACAGAGATAAAGGGGAAACGAGTACCAACCCAACGCTGTGCTTGGTCGGAAAGTGCCCCCATTAATGGCTCCATTACAGCAGCCAAGATATTTTCTACAATTAGCAGTCCCGTAGCTATTGTTTTGGGAAAGCCAAAATCGGTCAGTAGTTTCAGCAGGTAAAGGTTGTAAATCACCCAAGTTAAAGCGATCGCTCCCTGGACAGCGGCTAGTCCCCAGACTTGCAGCCATAGGACTCTGGGTGAGGCGTTGGAGATACTCATTGCTGATGCCAGAAGTTTTGCGTGAGCCAGAATCTTAGCAAAAAAGCTGACAATGTGTTATGGCTTTAGCGACTACCTGGCTTGATTAATGCCGATTGTGCGGCGAATCAAAATCAAGAATTGGTCCCTTGGGAACGATGCCATGAGGGTTCACGTTGGGATGACTCTTATAGTAATGCAACTTGATGTGTTCAAGATTGCAAGTTTCCTTCACCCCTGGCTGTTGGTACAAGTCTTTGAGATAGTTCCAGAGATTTGGATACTCATAAATGTGGCGCAGGTTGCACTTGAAGTGGACGTAATAAACTGCATCGAAGCGGAACAATGTCGTGAATATACACCAGTCAGCTTCAGTAATGGCATCACCACAAAGATAGCGCTGCTTTTCCAGAACCCCTTCCCAGTGATCCAAGGCATCGAATAGTTCTGTCACGGCTTCCTCGTATGCCTCTTGTTGCGTCGCAAATCCCGCTCGATAGACACCATTGTTGATGGGTTGGTAGATAGCGTCAATCGTCTTATCTATATTTTCCCGCAACTCCTCCGGGTAGAAGTTCCTATCGGATTTGATAACAGCATCAAACTGTGTATCAAGCATCTGGATAATCTCGCGGGATTCATTGTTGACGATTTTGTTCGTTTCTTTATCCCAGAGAATCGGAACTGTCACTCGTCCTGTGTAGTTAGGCTCAGCTTTCAGGTAAACATCTCGAAGGTATTGGGTACCATTCACCGTATCAGGAATCGAGCCTGGGAAATCCGAGAATACCCAGCCCTCTTCACCCATCACTGGATCGACAACGGAAAGCGTGATTACATCCTCTAACCCCTTCAACTTCCACATAATCGCGGTGCGCTGCGCCCAAGGACAAGCCCAGGAGACATAGAGATGATAGCGTCCTGACTCTGCCTTAAAACCACTCGAACCATCGGCAGTAATGCGATCACGAAATGTCGTTGATGGGCGCAGGAACCGTCCTTTCGTGTCTTCCTGCTCACGTTTGGATACCCACTTTCCCTCAACTAACTGCCCTAATGCCATGATGACTCCCTCTAAATGCTTGTATTAACGAAGACTTAAATCGTCCTTCTGTGGAGACTATCTGTCATCATCAACTCTTAAATCTCACATACCTGTTACTCTTCAGCCTGAAGAATTTTTGGCACCTTGAAGAAATCACCATCCTGATCAGGTGCTCCCTTCAAGATTGCTTCCCGATCCGCATAAGGTTGTAAATTATCAGGTCTAGTCACGTTGCTAATGTCAATCGCTCGTGTAGTTGGCGGGACATCGGCAGTGTCCAGTTCACTCAGTTGTTCAAAATACTCTAAGATACTGTTCATCTGAGCCGCAATCTGCTCTTCTTCCTCGTTCGTCATTTCCAAACGGGCGAGATTTGCAACTTTGTGAACTTGCTCACGGTCAATCATGGTTGTTGGTTGTTGGTTATTGGTTGTTGGTTGTCAGTAGCTAATGAGTCACTAACTACTGACAACTTGCAAATCATTAGAAGTAGATATCCATTGCTGAGCGACCTGTCGTTTTTAGCCAGTTTTGCGCCTCAATGTAGTTATTGGGGGCAAGGCGAATCGCTCGTTTCCAATATTCGGCAGCTTCCTGATACATAGCTTCAGCCGCTTCGCTGTTTCCAACTTCGTCCGCCCTATCCCCCTTGAAGTGATAAATCACAGCAATATTATTGAGTGCCTGTGGTAGACGCGGATTGAGATCAATTGCCTGATGATAGAGATCCAAAGCCGTGTCATGATCACCGTTACTCGCGTGAATCAACCCCATATTGTAAAGAATATAGCTGCGATCATAGGCATCTTCTTCCAGAGTAAGCGCTTCCTTGTAGTTATCCAAAGCTTCGGCGTATTCACCATCAGCCTGAGCTGACATACCATCCCGGTAATAGGCAAAGGCTTCTTTGGCTTTCTTGTTAGCAGGCATAACCTTGAGGATCATATCTGCCATTACCGTGAAGCTTTTGTCGATGAAGTTATCGTTACGTTGATTTCTTGGCATGGATGCGTCTATGTGATTGCGAACAGTTGATTAGACTAGCTTGTCTGCTGAGTGGTATTCAATACTTACTTGTTAATTTAACGTTGATTAGCCGATGAATGAGGCTTCTATCCTAGGGGAATGTGTACTCATGCAAATCAGTACACAAAGTTATGTAACAAAGCGCTCGTGTAAACACGCTCTAGTTACTGTGCTTTATCAGCTTCGACAAGATGGCAGTGGAACAAATATGCCTCTATTTAGAGTCAATTCCTTAATTAATATACAGAAACATAAATGAAGCTTACTCAGATTTTTTCTTTACTATCAGTAGCCTTTCTCCTGAGTACAATGGCTGCCTGTGTGTCTGCCTCAGAAAAGGCAGTGACTAAAGGTACAAGCTCAACCACACAAACCACGGCAACAGAGACAAGCCAATCCACTCAAGTTGCTCAAACACCGCCGAACACACAACAATCACGAACAAAAACCGATGTCATCAGTGTGGAAGGGGAAGAAACTGAGATTTCCCTAAAGCTTTACGACGCAGCTAGTGAGGTTTTTACCACTTATTTTCCAGAAAATGACTTTGTTGCTGAATCGGGTGGTTCTGGGGAAGGAACAGGCGCTCGGTTTTATTTCAGTGCGGGTGGGGCAAAAAATGAAGCAGTTTATGTTCATATGTTCTTCCCTGCCCAAGCGACAAGTCTAGAGCAAATTAAAAATTTGGTGACGCAACAAGGCGGATTGCTTCAAGGTAATCAGTGGCAAGTCGTGAATCAGACGGAAGAGGTTCCTTATTCCTGGGCAAAGGAAAAGATTACCTTCTACGAGCAACGTACCGCTTCTGAACCAATAGGCGGTGAGGTGTACATTGGTGAATCTGACGGCAAAGCCTTTTATGTCATTACCCATTATCCTGCGGAATATGCAGAGGGTTTTAGTCCGAGGGCTGACCTCATTTTGAAGAATTTGCAAGTAAGCCCCTAGACAATTCCACAATCATAGAAAAGCGATCGCGTGTATTATCTGTGTTTAAAGCCTGTTGCTGTACAGTTCAACAAGATGAATTCTGCCCAGTAGCTAGTCAAAACACTTAAACGACAGATTACGAGAGTATTCTTAGAAACAATCTAAACCATAGGTGATACACCAATAAACCGATAAAATTAACCCTGTGCTATCTGTGCAAGGGTTCTATGTCTACAACCTCCTCTGCTCCTTTTTCTCCGGAAGAAATTGCTGCTCAAGGCTTGAAGCCTGAAGAATATGAAGATATTGTTCAACGCTTAGGGCGTCATCCCAATAAGGCGGAGTTGGGAATGTTTGGCGTAATGTGGTCAGAGCATTGCTGCTACAAGAACTCGCGCCCACTACTGAAACAGTTTCCTACAGAAGGCGATCGCATTCTTGTTGGTCCCGGAGAAAATGCCGGAGTTGTAGATTTGGGAGATGGATTACAACTAGCGTTTAAGATCGAATCTCACAACCACCCCTCAGCCGTCGAACCGTTCCAAGGTGCTGCGACAGGTGTAGGAGGCATCCTGCGGGATATCTTTACCATGGGGGCGCGTCCAATTGCCCTACTCAACTCTTTACGCTTCGGTTCCCTGGAAGATGCACGGACGCGAAGGCTTTTTAACGGCGTAGTAGAAGGAATTTCTCATTATGGAAATTGCGTAGGAGTACCGACAGTTGGAGGTGAAGTTTACTTTGACTCGGCATACAGTGGTAATCCCTTAGTCAATGTCATGGCACTAGGCTTGATGGAGACATCAGAAATCGTTAAGTCGGGTGCAGCAGGCATTGGCAATCCAGTACTTTATGTTGGTTCCACCACAGGTAGGGATGGGATGGGCGGCGCAAGTTTTGCTAGTGCCGAACTTAGTGATAAATCAGTGGATGACCGTCCTGCGGTGCAAGTCGGCGACCCTTTCTTGGAAAAATCTTTAATTGAAGCTTGCCTAGAGGCATTTAAGACAGGTGCTGTCGTTGCGGCACAGGATATGGGGGCAGCAGGGATTACCTGTTCTACATCAGAGATGGCAGCCAAAGGTGGGGTAGGGATTGAGTTGGATTTAGACCTCATCCCAGTTCGAGAATCCGGCATGGTGCCTTATGAATACCTACTGTCAGAATCCCAAGAACGGATGCTATTTGTTGCCCACAAAGGTCGGGAACAAGAGTTAATTGATATTTTCCACCGTTGGGAACTTCAGGCAGTGGTAGCAGGCAAAGTCATTGAAGAACCAATTGTGCGAATTCTGTTTGAGGGTAAGGTTGCTGCTGAAATTCCCGCAACAGCCTTGGCAGATAACACGCCTATTTATCATCGAGAAATCTTAGCAGAACCACCAGAGTATGCTCGTCAAGCCTGGGCGTGGACAGCAGCATCCTTACCTGACTGCACTGTCAAGGGAATTGAAATCTCAGGTAACCACAAAAGCTGGAATGATATCCTCCTCCAGCTATTAGATACCCCTACCATTGCTTCTAAACGTTGGGTTTATCGCCAATATGACCATCAAGTACAAAACAATACGGTGATTCTACCTGGTGGGGCTGATGCCGCTGTCGTGCGAGTCCGTTCTGTACCCTCCCTTGCTAAGGGGGAGCAAAGAGATGTTTCTCAACGTGGTGTTGCAGCAACAGTAGATTGCAATTCCCGCTATGTCTATCTTGACCCCTACGAAGGAGCCAAGGCAGTCGTCGCAGAAGCAGCCCGTAATCTTAGCTGTGTCGGTGCAGAACCTTTGGCAGTTACTGATAATCTCAATTTCGGCAGTCCAGAAAAGCCAGTTGGCTATTGGCAGTTGGCATCCGCTTGTCAGGGCATTGCAGAGGCTTGTCGGGAGATGGGAACACCTGTAACTGGGGGCAATGTTTCTCTCTATAACGAAACCCTGGATGCTATTGGTCAACCCCAACCTATCTACCCAACGCCAGTGATTGGCATGGTGGGATTAATTTCTGATCTTAGCCAAGTCTGTGGTCAAGGCTGGCAAGCAGAAGGAGACTTGATTTATCTGTTGGGACTGCCTCTGGCTGACTCCACGCCTCACCTCTCATTGGGTGGTTCTGAATACCTGGCAACAATTCATGGTTTAGTGGCTGGTAAACCGCCAGTAGTGGATTTTGATTTAGAGCGTCGTGTCCAAGCTGTGACACGAGAGGGGATTCGTCAAGGTTGGATTCGTTGCGCTCATGACTGTGCTGAGGGAGGAGTGGCTGTTGCCCTTGCTGAATCTTGTATTGCAGGTCAACTGGGTGCCGAAATCAACTTGGGGCTGACAGAAGAGTCTTTCTTAAGCCGTTGGGATGAAGTTCTCTTTGGTGAGTGTGCCAGTCGCATTTTAGTAGCTGTGAGTTCCGAGCAACAGGCTCATTGGGAATCCTATCTAAAGGAGCAACTAGGGGAACAACTCCAATACTGGCAAGCAGTTGGCATTGTCAAGAGTAAAGATGCTGGTTTACACCTTTTGATTGCTGACAACCTAGCTCTAATCGACGTTAATATCACAGATATAAGCGATCGCTTTTCAAACGCCATCGAACGGCGTTTGGAAGTTTAGCTATAACACTGAGTAATGACAAACCAGATTATCCAACAGTGCCATCAGGGAGCATCATTCCGGTACTGTCATTGGTGGTCTTGTTAAGAAAATGTTAAGCTTGGTTAACCTTCCAGTGCCTATCAGCTTTGATACAAGTCTCACTACCATCAAATCCGCTTGATTAATTCATTTTATGGATCTACTTTTTCTGTCTGCTTTGCTTTCAGCAACTGAACTAGTGAACAAACAGCAAAGGCTCATAACCTTAGGGATAGGGAGGCGAGCCTAGCTAGAGTTGCTCTCGTTTTTCAAAGCGATGGGCAGTTTCCCCAATACGGAAGCAATGAACAAGCGGATTTGATATGACTTACCACCATTATCAGGAGCAATCTTTACTATGATCCCCCACCAATCCCTCTCTGAGAACAACCCTGCTCAATCCCCTGAGGAGCCTATACAGCGACCCGACAAACAAGAGGAAGCCTGCGGAGTCTTCGGTGTTTATGCACCAGGAGAAGATGTCGCCAAGCTAACTTACTTTGGTCTTTATGCCCTTCAACACCGAGGTCAGGAATCAGCAGGAATTGCTACCTTCGACGGAGAACAGGTGCATTTACACAAAGATATGGGATTGGTGTCCCAAGTGTTTAATGAGGCAATCTTGAGCGAGCTACCAGGAGACATGGCAGTTGGTCATACTCGTTACTCTACCACTGGTTCTAGCCGTATTGCCAATGCCCAGCCTGCTGTTGTTAAGACTCGCTTGGGAACGTTAGCTTTAGCGCACAATGGTAACTTGGTAAATACAAAAGATCTGCGGGAGCATTTGCTTCAGCGTAATTGTAACTTTGTTACAACTACCGATTCAGAGATGATTGCGATCGCGATCGGGTCAGAAGTGGATAGTGGCAAAGACTGGTTGGAAGCCGCTATCAGTGCTTTTGAGCATTGTACAGGAGCTTATAGTTTAGCGATCGGCACTCCTGCTGGCTTAATGGGTGTCCGTGACCCGAATGGTGTTCGTCCTCTGGTTATCGGGACCCTTCCCAGAAGTGACTCCACAAATCGCCCTTACTACGTTCTAGCCTCTGAAACCTGTGGCTTAGACATCATTGGTGCTGAGTACCTGCGTGATGTTGAACCGGGAGAATTGGTTTGGATTACCGAAGAAGGCATGGCATCTTTCCACTGGAGCAAAAAGCCAGAGCGAAAGATGTGCATTTTTGAAATGATTTACTTCGCAAGACCTGATAGCGTCATGCATGATGAAAGCTTGTACAGCTATCGCTTACGACTAGGGCGTCAATTGGCACGAGAATCACTAGTGGATGCCGACATTGTGATTGGTGTACCGGACTCTGGTATTCCTGCTGCTATTGGCTTTTCCCAGGAATCCGGTATTTCCTACGCTGAAGGGCTAATTAAAAATCGCTATGTGGGTCGTACCTTTATCCAACCCACCCAAACGATGCGAGAATCTGGTATCCGCATGAAGCTCAATCCCCTGAAAGATGTCTTATCAGGAAAACGAGTTTTGATTGTTGATGACTCGATTGTCCGGGGTACTACAAGCCGCAAAATTGTTAAAGCACTGCGTGACGCTGGTGCAACTGAGGTGCATATGCGAGTTTCCTCGCCACCAGTAACTCACCCTTGCTTCTATGGCATCGATACAGATAGCCAAGATCAGTTGATTGGCGCAAGAATGTCAGTGGAAGAAATTGGTGTGCAGATTGGCGTAGATAGCCTTGCTTACCTTAGCTGGAAGGGAATGCTTGAAGCGACTGGTGAAGACCCCAACAGCTTCTGTTCTGCCTGCTTCACTGGTGATTATCCGGTTCCAGTGCCAGAACTAGTCAAGCGTTCCAAACTTATGCTGGAAAAAGTAGCCAGAGTCTAACCATCTCTGCTGAATAGTCGCTATAGGGGCGCAAAATCTTGCGCTCCTACAGAAGGCTTATCGATAGTTTTTTTTGTGGAAGTTCCTTTGCTGAATTAGCGATCGCCTTGGCGACTCTTGACTCTAGTCAAATACTGAAACCAAGACCTATCAATATCCATCCCTTCGGCCTTCTGCCTTCTGCCCTCTGCCTTTTGCAGCGATCGCCTCATACCTTGATCTGCGTTTCTCCGAGATATTTTTTCAGATAAGGTGAAAAAACCTCATAAATTAGCGTTAGAGGTTGCCCATGGTGCCAGAACAGGTAGTGGCGACCCCAAAAGGGTCCTTTCTCACCAAAAGCCGACTCCAATGCCTCTGAGTGACCGTAATAAATTCCTTGAACATCTCGATACAACTCACTCCGGAGACGAGCAAGACTTGCCCAAATCGGTATAGTTCGATTCTGTAAATACTCATCAACATGGTTAGCATCCCACCAAGACGCCGCATAAGCCAGTCGCTGACCAGACGCAGTGCGAAGCCACACCTGTCGTCGTAGCCTTGGTCCCGGTACGGCTTGGATATGCTTGGGTGCCCCATCATCACTCATTCCAATTATCGACATATCGATGACATCGACCTCAGTCGGCTCACTTGTAAGAAGTTGTAAGTGACGAGTCGGAGAGCCATCTCCCAACAGCAAGATCTGCCAAGTTGGGGCTAGCTGGCTATGGGGTAATCCTTGCTGTACATTTGCTTCCCCACCCTCCCAGATGGGGGTGAGGGCATGCCAGGTTGTTTGCAGAGTAAAGCTGTTTATTTGTTTCAAAGTTAGAGTTCTTTACATAACTTAACCTTATTCCATAATAGCGCCCCTAACCTCTTGCTTTAGCTCATTTAACCAAGTTACGAAATCCGCAACTGTAGAGAAATCCAACAGCACCTCTCCTAATCCCTCCAATTGAGCGATCGCACCCGTTCTTCCAGTTTAGAGTCACTACTTTTGAAGCATAAGATGAACGTTTGTCCAACTTATGGTTAAAGTCGTACCTATTCATCAGCCAGCATTACTTAGTAATGCGGATGGCGAGACTCGAACTCGCAAGGCTTACGCCACACGCCCCTCAAGCGTGCGTGTCTACCAATTCCACCACATCCGCGCAGTTATCTAATATAGCAAAAAGTAGGCAGATCGTAACTTTTTATTTTTATCGCCGCCGAATCTACTTTGCAATAGTTAAGTCTACCCTCTGCCCTCTGCCTTTGGGTATAATTACTGACCTTTCAGCCTATCCCTATGAGTTAACCTGGAACAATTTCCCAGAAAAAGTAACAAATAGTGTACGCGATCGCCTTTATCCTATCTGATACGGATGTAGCAGCGCTGTTCTATGCACTTTTCAAAAATCTTGATTGCCAATCGTGGGGAAATTGCCCTACGGATTCTCCGAACTTGCGAAGAAATGGGAATTGCCACTGTTGCCGTTCACTCCACAATTGATCGGCACGCCCTTCATGTCCAACTAGCAGACGAAGCTGTGTGCATTGGTGAACCACCCAGTAGCAAAAGTTACTTGAATATTCCCAACATCATTGCCGCTGCGCTAACTCGCAACGCCACTGCTCTTCATCCCGGCTATGGTTTTTTGGCAGAAAATGCCCGTTTTGCGGAAATCTGTGCTGATCATCAAATTTCCTTCATTGGTCCTACTCCAGAAGCGATTCGGGCGATGGGTGATAAATCCACCGCCAAAGAAACGATGCAACGATCTGGTGTGCCAACAGTACCAGGAAGCGATGGGCTGCTGACGAGTGAGCAACAAGCCCAAGCGATCGCCCGCAAAATCGGTTACCCTGTGATGATCAAAGCCACTGCCGGGGGTGGTGGACGTGGGATGCGCCTTGTCCACGAAGAGAGTGAACTCGCCAGACTTTTTCAAGCCGCTCAAGGAGAAGCCGAAGCTGCCTTCGGTAATTCAGGAGTCTACCTAGAAAAATTTGTCGTGCGTCCTCGCCATATCGAGTTTCAAATCCTCGCCGACAGCTACGGTAACGTTATCCATCTCGGTGAGCGAGACTGCTCGATTCAGCGGCGTCATCAGAAACTACTAGAAGAAGCCCCTAGTCCCGCTCTGACGCCAGAACTACGTGAAAAAATGGGAACGGCAGCAGTCATGGCGGCAAAATCCATTAACTACGTAGGTGCGGGTACCGTCGAGTTTCTCCTCGATGCCTCCGGTGCCTTCTACTTTATGGAAATGAATACTCGCATTCAAGTTGAGCATCCTGTCACTGAAATGATTACAGGATTAGACTTAATTGCCGAACAAATTCGCGTCGCTCAAGGGGAGAAACTACAACTCACCCAAGACCAGGTTACTCTCAAAGGTCATGCGATCGAATGTCGGATTAATGCCGAAGACCCTGAACATAACTTCCGCCCCCAGCCTGGACGAATTAGCGGTTACTTACCACCCGGTGGCCCAGGTGTCCGGATGGATTCCCATGTCTACACGGATTACGAAATTCCACCCTACTACGACTCCTTGATTGGCAAATTAATCGTCTGGGGACCCAACCGCGACGCAGCCATTAAACGAATGAAGCGAGCCTTGCGGGAGTGTGCAATTACTGGTGTCCCAACCACAATCGGCTTCCACCAAAAAATCTTGGAAACCCCAGCATTTCTTGAGGGTGAAGTTTATACCAATTTTGTGGAACAGATGATGCTCTCTGCTAAGGGCTAAAGCATCGGGAAATGGTGAGTACTAAGTTATGACTCCCACTCCCGAAGCCTGTTGCCCTAGTGCATCATTGTCAGCAGTCCTTGCTGACCGAGAAGAATTTCCCGAAGCAAGCTAAAAATCCCTACCCAAATAATTGGGGTGATATCAACGCCCCCAATTGGTGGGACAAGCTTGCGGAGCAGCACCAAGAAAGGTTCTGTCGGCAAAGCCACTAAGTTTAACGGGAAACGATTCAGGTTTACCTGAGGATACCAGGTGAGAACAATCCGAAAGATAAACAAAAGCGTCATCAGTCCTAGCACAGAACCGACAGTCCAGTTAATCAAGCTATCAGCAGTCATGGGTTGTTGAGTGATGAAAGTCATGCCCCAGCCTCAGAAAGACTGACATGACCCTAGTTATGTTAATTTTACGCTTTATGACTAAATGTTAACGAGGTTTCTCAGCTAAGTCATTGAGTTTGTCATCAGGGTTGTTCTACTACTACGGCTAAGCCTTCCTAGAATCGAACAGCCTTAAAACAGCTAGACACGCTTCTAGCTCTAGGATTTTTGTGCTATCCAGACTCACTAGATCGAAGCTTGGTCAGGGTTGATCGAAAACTCAAACCTGAATTAGCTTCTCAAGGGGGAAACACACTATTAGAATTAGTATGAAGAATATCAAACAAGGGTTGAAGTTCTATGACACCTTCATTAGCAAACTTTTTGTGGAGTCTCTTTTGGGGTGCGGCGATTGTTGTTATCCCCGCAACCGTTGCACTAATCTTTATTAGCCAGAAGGATAAAATCCAACGTTTCTAAACGTAGCGAGTTGTCAAAACCTCAACTCAAAAACAGGGCAGCAGGCACTCGGCTGCCCTGTTTTACGTTATCTAGAGGCAGGTTGTTGACTCATTGTTCGGCATAAAGCAAAGGCAAGTTAGCTTAAGCTGATATGAGTAGAGTTTGCGACTCAGCAAGCTTTACCAAAAACGTCTAGTTAAAGTAGAGATTTGCTATGATAACTCGCTACCATAGGACTGACTTAGGAGAGCAGCAATGGTAAATTTTGGGCTGAACTCAGCTAGTATTTTAGGCATTTTTCTGGCGGTTGCAGGAGCAGCGTTGTATTTCTTGCGCTCGATACGCCCAGAACTGTCACGAGACCAGGATATCTTTTTTGCGGCAGTGGGACTCTTGTGCGGCTTCATCCTTTTATTCCAAGGATGGCGACTTGATCCAATTCTGCAATTCGGTCAGTTTCTTCTGACTGGTACGACAATCTTTTTCGCCTATGAAGCCATTCGTCTACGGGGTGTTGCGACGGAACAGGCAAAGCGGAATACGCCGATTGTGGACGATGAGCGACCTGTTAGCAGGACGTATGCGTATCAACAAGAAGCAGAATTGTACGACCAACTAGAGCCGGAAGAGGAAAGATATACAAGCCGACGGCTTCGGGGAACGGAAGATGCCCGTAGTAGTACTAGAGAGCGCTATGAAGGAGAATCTCGTCGTCCCCGGAGTCGGGGGAGTTCAGAACGATTGGGGTCAGGAGAGCGACCTTCAAAACGTCGTCCTCGTTCCACCAGCCGCCCTCCAGAACGCTCCGTGGATACGTGGGAAGCAAACTTAGATACTGGCTGGGAGGAAAAACCGTCTCGTAGTAGCCGTCCTCGTCCTAGCAATCGCCCGGAAAGCAGCGACTCAGAGATACCAACGAAGCCAAGAAAGCGTCGTCCACCACAAGACAGGCAAGCCTCTGTACCTACTAGAGAGGTGGAAACGACATCAGCCGATTATGTTGATTACCAACCCATAGATTCTCAAGAGGACGATAGAGACAGCGATAATTCATCTGGGCGTTTTGACTACTAAAAGATTGCCTAATACACTACAGGGGCTTTTACTGAAAAAGTATCCAGTATTGAACAAGGCAAAGCATTTGAGTACAGCTAAATCTGTACAGCCCAAGGTGAGAAGATTGACTGTCGTCCGGAAAATCTACCGATCGCGTCGCTGGCGTATGGGGTTCCTGATGGGCTTTGTCGTCGCCTGTACTCCAGTTAACTCGATTCAAGAGCAAACTACTCTCAATAGCCGCTACACAGATGAGCAACCGGCATTAAGCGGCAATGGTCGGTATGTTGCCTTTGTTTCTAACCGGGATGGCGATCGCAAAATTGTGATGTATGACTTGGAACGACAAGTATTTGTTGATTTGCCACGCTTGAATCAACAACAAGCGATCGCCGAAAGTCCCAGCCTCAGTCGTAATGGTCGCTACATGGCATACATTTCCAGCAACCAAGGACGCTCAGAAGTAGCCATTTATGACCGGGCAACTAGACGCTCCGAAATTCTCACTCGCAACTATCTTAGCTGGGTGCGTAATCCAACCCTGAGTCCCGATGGTCGCTACGTTGCCTTTGAAACCAGTCGTCGCGGTCAATGGGACATTGAAGTGCTAGACCGGGGACCTAATATTGAATTAGATATTCCGGATGGAAGCACATCGTCTCGACAATAAAGGGGGTATAGCAGTGAAACGCCCCCTCTTTTTATCAGCAGCTATTACCCTCACCAGTTTGTTAACTAGCTGCACAGGTTCTGTGCAGTTACTCGATTTTCCCTTTGACCCAGCAGGGCGCAGTTTGAATAGTCTCCAGTCAGAATTGTCTCCCCATCTGGCAGGGCAGTACATTGTGTTTATTTCTGACCGACGTGGTAGCCAAGATGTTTATTTATATGACGCGGTTGCCCGCAATCTGATCGATTTACCGGGACTCAATGCGTTAGATGCGATCGCTTCTCACCCCGCTGTCTCCGAAGATGGTCGAACCATTGTCTTTGCTGCTACACGCCAAGGGCGTACAGGAATCTACCTCTACAACCGGGAAACGCGCCAGTTACGGAACCTTACAGAAAAACTCCAAGCCGAAGTGCGTAACCCAACGATTAGTGCCGACGGTAGTAGGATCAGCTTTGAAACTAGTGAGAACGGTCAATGGGATATTGCCATTTATGACCGTTCAGGAAAACCACTCAATTTGTCTATACCGATTCGATGAAGTTGTTGATGAAAGGAAATAAAGATTGGGGGCTGGGGATTGAGAAGATGCCGAAATGTAAGGAGATTCTGTAGAGATGTTCTCCGGAGTAGAGTGTCTTCCTGTCGGGGTATCCTCTTCCCGATTCCCAATTCCCAATTCCCCAATCCTTAATCCCCAATCCCCAATCCCCAAGTTTTGCTGGTTTCTCATTTTGGTGGGATTCCTCACCAGTGGTTGCGGAACTCAGTTCAACTCCCCCCCGCAAATCCTCTCCGGTGGACTCAACAGCCAACGAGCGGATGAGTCTCCCGCCTATAGTAGCGATGGTCGTTACCTAGCCTTTGCTTCTGATCGCGATCGCTCTCGTGATATCTTCCTCTACGACTTACAGCAACGGCGTCTGGTTGATTTACCCAACCTTAATCGCCCGAACTCTAGTCAAGACCAACCAGCGCTGAGTGCTGATGGTCGCTATATTGCCTATGTCTCCAGTGAAAGAGGGAAAACAGATATCTTGGTCTACGACCGACAAACCCAACAGTCACGGCTCTTAACTGGTGGTGTTAAAGGCTCAGTCAGGCGTCCAACAATTACTGGCGATGGGCAGTATGTCGCCTATGAAACAAGTCAACTCGGTCAGTGGAACATTGCAGTTGTCAAATTAGACACTAAATAAAGCTTTGAGTTGTTAGCGTTGAAGAAACTAGCTTTGGGTTGGTAGAGTCTTGTTCTCATAAGCAGATTGGAGGAATCTGATTAGCCCTGTTTGCCTAACCCTTGTTCCGAACCGATGGAAGATAGGGAAAT
The DNA here is from genome assembly GCF_014849525.1 of Microcoleus sp. FACHB-SPT15. Classification (NCBI taxonomy): domain Bacteria; kingdom Bacillati; phylum Cyanobacteriota; class Cyanophyceae; order Oscillatoriales; family Microcoleaceae; genus Microcoleus; species Microcoleus sp. FACHB-SPT15. The sequence continues at coordinate 18,304 of NZ_JACJNU010000065.1, forward strand.
ATGGATTAAATAGAATTTGATTTCAAACCATCCATCGCTGCCATGCTCAATATGCTAAAACAGTTCCACCAGATTCATGCACACTAACCCATGAGTACCAGACGTCTGCGTATCGCTACATCGGGAATGATTGCTGTAGCTGCTATCGGTGCCACGACCATTGACGCAATCGCTCCGATACAGTTACTGAATTTATCCCTCCAGCCGAATAGCGCTTTTGCCCAAGACATTGATGAACAAACCAACATCCGAGTCTATCAACGGGCAAGTCAAGCGGTCGTCTCCATCAATGCAGGTGATGGAACGGGTAGCGGCAGTATCATCAGCTCAGATGGTTTGGTCTTGACCAATGCACACGTTGTACAAGGCTCTCAGACTGTCGAGGTAGTTCTGGCAGACGGTCGGAAGTTTCAAGCCGATGTTGTTGGTTTTGGTGAGAATGGTCTTGACTTGGCGGTTGTGAAAATTCAAGGGCAGACTAATCTTCCAGCAATTTCCTTTGCCCAGAGTCCCGTGCAAGTCGGTCAACGAGCGTTTGCCATTGGTAATCCCTTCGGTCAATTTCAGGGAACCTTTACGACAGGGATTGTCAGCCGTATTGACAATGAGCGCGGCTTGATTCAAACCGATGCTGCGATCAATCCGGGTAATTCTGGAGGACCACTCCTAAACAGGCAAGGCGAATTGATTGGGGTGAATACGGCAATATTTAGTGGCCCTAGAGGTGGCAATATAGGGATTGGTTTTGCGATCGCAATTGACAAAGTACAGCCTTTCCTGACCGCAGTACGAGAAGGACGCGCTTCCCGCACCGCTCAGCGGTTAGGACCCGTTCCAGGTGATACTCCGCCTAAACCACTAGTTCTAAATGGTTCTGCTGTCACAGGCAGACTGGGGCGGGGTAGCAGTGTTTTGCCAGTAGATAACAGCTTCTTTGACCTTTATGCTTTTGAAGGTAAAGCAGGTCAGCGAGTCCAAATTGATATGACAAGTCGGGAAATTGACTCCTACTTGATTCTGCTTGACCCAAATGGTGACGAAGTTACTCAAGATGATGACGGCGGCGGTGGTCCAAACTCCAGAATTATTGCTACACTGCCAGCCGATGGCACCTACTTGTTGATGGCAAATTCCTATGAAGCAGGACAAGCGGGTGCTTATAGCTTAAAAGCCGAGGCAACTAGTGCCAGGGCTGGGAATGTCGTAAACCAGGGAGGCTTTATCTTAAGGCAAGAGGGTATCCTTGGTTCTGATGCTGCTGTACTGCCTTCTGATGGGAGTCTGTATCAGGAATATGATTTTCAAGGTCGCGCCGGACAGGCAGTGACAATTGAGCTAGCAAGCCCTGATTTTGACACTTACATCGCACTGCTCGACGCCAACGGTCAGCTAATTGGCGAAAATGATGACGCAAGTGAGAACGATCCCAATTCTACTCTTACCGTTACCTTGCCCCGTAATGGTGTCTACCGAGTGATTGTCAATGCTTACGACAAGAGAGGTCGCGGTCGCTATCTTTTAACTATTAGAGAGTAAGTAGTCGATCATGAACGGCGTACTCCACAGCACCTAAAAATCTATCTTCAATTAAGGTGGACAGTACACAAACTGAAAGAAAATCTATCTTCCTCTCCTTGGTCGGAATGGGGAGATAGATTTTCATCCTTATGTCAGTAAATGCCGTTCATATTAATGAGAGATTAATTTGATATCACCTCTGTCTACCGAGAGGTTTAATCAGCCTAACTTCTCAGGAAAGCTTCTATCTTTCTATAGGAGTGATTTTTTTTTAAGTTTAGCCTTGTATGAGGGCTAACTCAAACCACTTAGACTAGCCAAGAAGTATTTGGTTGGAGTCATCTTAAGAAATCTTGCACAAACTCCAGGATTCTGTAAAGTAACAACAGCTATAGGATAGAGGTTGTTAAATAACGAAGTCGTTAACTAATCCTGTTATCGAATAGTCTTCTTCTGGGGTTGACTAGAGTAGACCTAACCACGTTAATAGACCCTGACCCGTGAGTAATTCCAGCAATAATAGACCGACAAATCCAATCATGGCAAACCGTCCATTGATTTGCTCGGCATAGGATGTCCAGCCAAAAGCAGGTTCAGGTTGGTTATAAGAGCCTTGAGGGGGCTGGCTAGAAGTAGCAGTAGGGGTTTCAGAACTCATGGCTTTGGCTTAACTTCCTTCTCAACTGTCTAAAGACTCTAAGTTTTGTACTGATTCAATCAGCGATCGCACTTGGGATACGCCTGTTGACGGCTCGAATCCTAAGGGAAATTTACCTCGTACTAACATTCTTAAACCCAGTGGACCAAGACTAATTAAGCCTTGAATATCTCGGAAAGAATTACCCACCACTTGTAAGCCAAACTTACGCTCATCAATCCAACCGCCATCTTTGACTAAGTCAATCAGCACTTTGCGATGACGAATTTGGCGACTAGCTTGGTTATCCTTTCGATCAAGAATTTCCTGTTTAATTTTACTGATTTGCTCCATTGGGGCAACATCCATCGGACAAACCGCGTTGCACATATAACAGCGAGTGCAACCCCAAACCCCTTGGGTACCTTTGTTGTATTCTTCAAGACGGCTTTCTGTTTTGGCATCACGGGAATCTGCTACCATCCGCTGCGCCTTAGCTAGGGCGTGAGGACCAACAAAATCCGAATTCACCTCACGGGCATTGCATTCAGAATAGCAGGCACCACAGAGGATACAGTTACCGTTTTGATTCAAACGCGATCGCTCTTCCGGACTCTGCAAAAACTCGCGTTCGGGAACAACTCTTGCCCCTGTGCTGACATAGGGATCGACCGCTTCTAAGTTATCCCAGAAGCTATGCATATCTACCACCAAATCCTTAATCACTGGCATATTACCCATCGGTGCGACAGTAATTTCAGGAATCCCAGATTCATTGTGCGTCGGCAGCTTCGCCAATTCACTGCCCACATTTTCTTTACAAGCCAAAGCTGAGCGACCATTGATTCGCATTCCACAACTGCCGCAAATTGTATTCCGACAATTCTTACGAAAAGCAAGAGTCCCATCTTGCTCCCACTTAATCCGATTCAGACAATCGAGAATCGTGTTTCCTTCCTCCACATCCAGCGTATAAGTCTGGATCATCGGGGAGGTATTTTGAGTCTGGCGAATAATTTTAAAACAAACTTGCATGACTTACTGACAAGCTCTTGATTATCTATACATTTCTATGAAAAACTAGCAATCCGCGAGGCATGACAAACATGACTCCTTCTCAGCTAATCTATCTTTCCTTATAATAAACGCTCCGGATTTATGATCACTGCTTATAGTCTAGGACATCAGTGCTGTCTTCATGTACTAAAACCCATCTCTAATTTGATCATTCGACCCAGCTAATTGCCATAGATAGAATTTTACATATAGAAGCCTTATTGAGTGATGTTAATCTACCTTTGCTCCAAATGCGTAAAGATTCTAAGAATGATCAAAAAATACTTGTCAATGTCGAGAGATTTAACGATATATTTTTTATAGAGCTTTCATAGCTTTGTAAAAAATGACCAATACCATCCTGAAATTTGAAGGATATCTTACGAGATTATGATAGAGACCGCCACTGCTCCACTAACGGGCAAAGCATTGCTTCAAAAAGTAAAAGAGCTATCACACTTGCCTCGGCGAGAAACAGCAAAACGCTGCGGCTATTACACCGTAACTAAAAACGACCAAACTCGCGTCAATTTAACAGATTTTTATGACGCAGTGCTGGCAGCGAAGGGTGTTCCCCTTGATCCAGAGGGAACAAAAGATGGTCGTGGTCGCGAACCGACCTATCGAGTAAGTGTCCATAAAAATGGGCAAATTGTTATTGGTGCAACCTATACTCAGGCAATGGGATTAAAATCAGGTGACGAGTTTGAAATTAAACTGGGTTACAAGCATATTCACTTAAAACAGGTGGATAGTGATACAGCCAAGAACCCAGAAGATGACGACTTGGAAATCGAAGAGGACTAATAGAACTAAACAGTTCTGCTCAAGGATAGATCTTAGTTTTATCTATCCTTTGTACAGAATCATGATCTTATAGATCCTCACAATTTGCCGCAAAAAGCCAATGGCTATCTTTGATCAGGCAGTAAGTCAGGGGTTGATGTCACTGAGGACATCAACGGCTCTTTTGAAAGTAGCGGCTTTTTTCCTCGCTTGGGCTGCTTTATGGCTGCCTCTGGCAATTCCGATCGCTACAGCGCTGAAATGGCATCCTCCTATGCCTTTGGCAGTAAAGCAAAAGTTACCATTAATAGCCGCACTTTACCTCATTGCCCCTCTCATTTTATGGGGGGCTTCTTGGGTAAATCAGGAGTCTTTTTCGGATTACGGCTTGAACTGGCAATTACCTGTTTTGGTGTCATTAGGGCTGGGTTTAGGCTTAGCGGTTCTCAGCTTAGTAATTGTTTTTACTGGGCAATGGACCCTCGGCTGGATTGAGTGGCGTTCTGAACATTCCCCACGCTTAGGGCAGGTATTATTGCCAGTATTTTTGTTGGGGTTATCGATTAGTGTCACTGAGGAGTTGGTCTTTCGTGGGTTCTTACTGAATACGCTTCAACAAGATTATTCAGTCTGGGTAGCAGCAGCAGTTTCGAGTGTAATTTTCGCCTTATTGCACCTAATTTGGGAGCAGAAAAATACCCTACCTCAATTACCAGGACTCTGGCTGATGGGGATGGTATTAGTGCTTGCTCGATGGTTAGATAATGGTAGCCTGGGCTTGGCGACGGGACTCCACACGGGTTGGATTTGGGGCTTAACTTGTCTGGACTCTACTGAACTAATTTCTTATACAGGTAAAGGTCCAACCTGGATAACTGGCTTAGGTGCCAATCCCTTAGCTGGTGTCGCTGGAATTGTTTGTTTACTAACAACAGGTATCCTGCTCCAGTGGCTTTTTGCTTAAAATGAACGAGAAACAAAGTCTCCCTGAGTGTTGTCAGCACTTAGGGAGACTCGTTTATTGAACTTCAAATTTAGCTATTCTTGCTGGAATTATTTCTGAATAACAGCAGAATTGCTCCAACTAATAGCATTCCCCCAAGCAACCCGAAGAAACCGAGTTGCTCTTTGAAGAATAACCAGGCGAGTAATGTTGAAGTTAATGGTTCCAGCAAGGTTGTGATGCTAGCGAGTGTCGCTGTCGTATGGCGCATTCCCGATAGGAACAGGACATAAGCGAGGACAGTAGGAACGAGTCCCAAGTACAGTAATATTGACCAACCAATTGCTGGATAGCTAACGACTAACCCACTGAACAGGGCAAAGGGTAGCAGTATAACCGCACCTGTACCAAACCCAATCGTGAGCGACTGGAGTGGGTGATACCGTCCAGCTAAGGCACGGCTACATAGAGCAATTACGGCGTAACCAAACGCTGAACCCAAAGCTAACAGAACCCCCAGCGCTGCATTACCCTGTTCTCCTACCGTATTGGGTTGGACATCCACACACAAGGCTGTACCCACAAGCGCAAAACTAAGAGCGACGATTAGCCTTGGGGTGAACTTTTCTCGAAATAGCCAAAGGGAGAGAAGCGCAACGATTACAGGTGCAATGCACAGCGTCACCAGAACTGCGATCGCAACTCCAACTTGCGCGATCGCACCAAAGTAGCAGACTTGGTAAAGCGCCATCATTGCGCCAAGCAACAGCATTAACACTAAGTCACGCCGTCGAACTCGGAACATTCGGATTCCCAAGGTATACCAGCAAGCCGAAAATAGAGCGGGTAGTGCGATCGCTAATCGAAAAAACCCGATAGAAAGCGGATTGGTATCCACCAAGCCATAAAGCGCTTTGATTGCCACACCTACTGTGCCCCACAGGACGGCTGAAAGCACAATCAACAACAGCCCACGGGTAGAGCTAGAGCTACCCTGAGCTACAGCTTGAATTTTCATGAAAAAACTATCCTTGCCTCACAAGATAAACAACGACCGAGCCGTGAGGGCAGGATAGGTATAGTGTTATTTTGGCTTCGCCTAAGGCAAAGCCACTAGATAAAAAACTGAACCCCCTGCCCTAGTCGGTGCAGGTAGGTGGAGGAGTGCTTTTGTAGCGCGTTCTTAGCACAGTTATGTGTCCTTGATTCGTTATCGCTTAGAACCTGTTGAGGACAATATCATACAAATACACTTATTGTGAAGAGTATTTAGCTTATTAGCAAAAATTAAGTGCTGTTATCAAATATCAATTAGTATCAACGAGTTTTCCGCAAGCTGAGTTCAATATCTTTGAGTAATTTTCATATCAAACATAGAAGAAGAGGTTGTTCGCATTATGTGGTGACACAAGTCGGCAGACCTCGTTCCCCAGAATTGGGGGATAAGGTGAGCAAGTGCGTAACCCCTGCAACTATAAAAAGGCGTGAGGGAAAGCCTTGCCCCCACGCCGACACAATTCATGTGCGATTTCCTAGCCGCTAATTAGAAACTTCCGCCAATTCAATCACCCGACCATCCATATCCTTCACCAAAAAATTTAGAGGCTTCTCGCTGCGAACTTTGTACTTGAGTCGTCGCATTTGTACGCGCATCAACACTTGTTCTAGGCAATCATGGTCGAAACATACGTGGCGTTGTTGGTTTTTATTGCCGATGCTTGCCCCAGAGATGACATGGAGCTGAGTATTCTTTTTGAGCTGATACCATAAACCATCAGTACCATTCATCCTTGTCGCACTGGTGGTTCCCAGGCTAGTTGACATATAAAGTGGGTCAAGACCTGTGGCTCCTAATGTTTGCTCGTAGTTGTAGTAGTAGTGTAGAGGGACTTCTGCTGCTGCTAAATTGAGCAAACCCTCATAAAACTGTCGTGCCACTTCCATATCGGACACCATTACAGTATGGACTTTTGGGGCACTGGTGAGAAACATCCACATCGCAACCGCGTAGGCTGCCAAAAGCATCACCATGATGCCCTGTGTAGAAAACAGGCTATCTAAAGGTAGACCAGGTAAGAAAGCGCCAAGTGGCAGAGGCTGAACTAGGAAGGAAATAATATCAACTGATAGAATCATGAACTGACAAAGCGTAATGAATCAAGTTTAACTTTGATGAATCTGTTGTCCTGTTACGGGTAAGATTATTACCACCAGACCTGTCCATAGATGTTACTAATTTTAGCTAAGTTATATCATCACTCTCAAAGGCTTCAACATGAAGCAGTCGGTTATCATTTCTCCATAGTCTGGAAACAGGATGGTGGAAAAGTAGCTAGCTGCCTTATTCTGAGGGCAAAGGAGCGATAGATATAGTGGGAAGCATCTGCTTTGATTTTGCTGATTCTATGGGAATTTAAAGATTGTGCAAATTCCGCATTTTTCTGAATCCAATCATCCGATTGTCAAGTCACTGTTTCATCACAGCGATCAGGAGTTGCTGACTCTGTTTCAGCGTCACCCGGAGCATGGAAAGTACTTCACGGCAATATTCTGTCGTTATAGTCCCATTGTCTTTACGTTAATTCGGCATTCAGCGCGATCGCCTGTGCAGGCAGATTATCTATTTGCCCTCACCTGGCGTCATATTTTCTACGAACTGGGTGGACTGGATTTACGTGACGACAATACACCTGGGTCGAATTCTTTCCAAAACTGGCTCATCAATATGACGGCTGTGTGTATCAACCAAGCCGATTTGCCGCCAGTGGAGTCGATTCACTACAACCTCCAAGCTGCACCACCACCATTTTGGTGTTACCTCGAACAGGCGATGGAAAAGCTGCCAGCCGTAATTCGGTTAATGGTAGTGATGGCGCAGACGTTCCACTGGAGCGAAACGCGGATTGCGGCGTATCTGCAAGCGGAGGGAGAAGTCATTTCACCAGCACAAGTGAGAACTCAGCTAAACCAAGGGTATCAACTTTTGGAAGAAGCTCTCCCTGATGATATTCGTGAGGTTTATTTGGGTGAGGAAGCCGCTCATCCAGAGCGCAAGTCGGCAGTCAGTACACTCTAGCCATGCTAGGGTTTGGCAAACACTCCCAAATCGGCGGGTTAGATAGGGTAGCTAGCACAAAGAGCAGCAATGAAGAGAGGGTATCTGTTGGTAAAGGCGATCGCTAGTTCTTCGGGAGTGGGGTTACTAACGCTTCTATCATCTGTGCTAGTCACCAGTACGGGTGCATTTGGGCAAAGTTTACCCAGTAGTTTCCCGATGATTGACCTCGACGAGCAACTGAATATCCAGTTAAACAACAGTATTCAGAGAGAATCGAGAGATCAAGCCGACTCACTCGTGCGGCAGGGAGTACAAGCGCAACGCAGTGGAGATTTGGAAAGTGCGATCGCCACCTGGTTGCAAGCGCTTGACCTTTATCAACAAGCGGGTGACTTACAGGGATTAGGTCAAACTTACAATTACTTGGGTATAGCCTATGTCAATCTAGGACGCTACCGACAGGCAGAAGATGCCTTCCGCCGACGCTTGGGAATTGCTCGTACCCTAAACGATTTTCAAGCACAGGTTTATGCCTTAAATAATGTGGGTACAGTCCTACTAAAAGATAGGAACCTGGAAGCCGCACAAAATACTTTTTTACAAGCCCTGACGGTTGCCCGTAGTATTAAAAATCGAGAGGGTGAAGGATTAAGTCTGAGTAATCTTGGTTTAGTAGCGGCTGAAGCAGGAAACTATACGGAAGCAATCAATCGCTACGAAGCGGCATTGGATTTTCGGAGTGCCGCGACAGACCGACTAGGGCAAGCAAATACGCGCAATAATTTGGGAGATGCCTATCGTGCTGCTAAACGTCAGCCAGAGGCTCAAATTTCTTACCGACTAGCACGGATACTCGCTGAAGATAGTCGTGATCTCACCAACCAATTTCGGGCATTGAGGGGCTTGGTACTGTCTCACAGTGCAGCTAGAGAGTATCAATTGGCATTTAGATCGCTTAACCAATATATCGCTCTGGCGCAAAAAGAAGCCAACCGCTCTGAAGAACTGATCGCACTACGGCTATTTGCTGAGCTTTCTCAAGTCACGGGCAGTTTGTCCAATGCCCGGACTTATTACATACAAGCGATCGCTGTGGCAAATGCGATCGGAGATACCCAGGAAGAAACCCTTTTACGCAACGATCTCGCTCAAATCCTGTATGAGCGAAGGTGACATCTCCAGACGCTGACTCTACGAGTACAGCGCTGGGTTCCAACCTCACGATTGGGTTTTCCTGGTTTTTCCCTTACGGGATTTCGACACTTGCCTAGACTGAGTTACCTCAGGCTTCGGTAGATCGTCTGCACAGGCAGTTTCCATTCCGCTGTGTCCCAGCGTACTAATGATAGGCGAAGCCGGACGCAGCGAAGCGAGTAGGGCTATTCCTCGATTTCTAATGACCTGACCGCTAGCAACATCTCTGTCCGTTTTGTATCCACAATGAGGACAGTCATGAACTCTAACGCTCAGGTCTTTTTTGACTTCACCATTACACTCAGGGCACTCTTGAGAAGTCCCCCTAGCATCAACTTCAGCAAAGAACTTCCCACGCTTCCAACACACATACTTGACGATAGTTCTAAACTGACCGAATGCCGCATCAAGCATGTGTTTCCCAAACATTCCCTTGGCGCTAGTCCGGTAATCCAAGTCCTCCATGAAGACCATGGCACCAGCATCACAAAGGGCATGGGCTTGTTTGTAGTGAAAGTCCTTCCTCATGTTGTCGATTTGGTGGTGAAGTCTGGCAACTTTAATCCGCTGCTTCTCATAGTTCTTTGACCTCTTCTTTTTCCTAGACAATCTGCGTTGCAGCAATTTCAACTGGCGATGCCGTTGCTTAAAAAACTTAGGAGGTTTTACGAGAACACCGTCACTGGTTGCCAAAAACTTGGACAGCCCGATATCCACTCCGATGGGATGACCATGTGGAGCTGGGTCGGGAACCCTAACATTGCATTGCAGCGAGATAGAGGCGTACCATCGATCAGCTTTCCTCAAGATTCGCACCTGTTTGACCACAAATCCAGAAGGCATGGGTCGGTGCAGGTTAATGGGAATTGCCCCAATCTTGGGTAGTTTAACGTGCAAGTTCGTCACTGGATTCTCTTTGAATTGAGGAAAAAGTAACGATTTGAACTGCCCGTACTTCTTGAACCTAGGAAAGCCAAAACCTCTCTCCTGAAAGTATTTCCAGCCAACGTGCAGTTGCTTAATAGCCTGTTGGAGAACCTGAGAAGGGACTCCTTGGAGCCGAGGAAATTCCTTTTTGGCTTTGGGCAAATTATTAAGCTGTTGAATTTCACCTGGAAACTTCAGATCAGGAGAGAGGATGTATTCTTTTTCAATGGAGCATCTATCGATCAAACACTTACGACTATCGCACCAATCCTTTATCTCCCGTAGCGCATAGTTGTAGGCACTGCGACAGCTATCCATCCACTCAATAAGTTGTTGCTCTTGAGAGGAGTTTGGATAGATTCGGTAGCGATGAGTAAGTGTCAGCATTCCAGTATAATACTGAGTTTACTAGCTACCAAGCAGCCTTTAATTGTTAATTTAAGGGGGTCGCTGCCCCTTAAATTAACTTGGGGGAGTCCATGTATCCTGACGCTGAAGAGAACGGGTACACCGCAGGTCTTATAGCTCCCCAAAACCCCCACAAGATGATAAAACTACTTATTTGATACAAGGGGAAAGCTAATGCTCTTTTTCCTTTCCCCTTTTCCCAAGATTGAATAGGCAATCCCTAGAACCGCTTATTTAGTCATTGGTGCGATCTCACTAACCTTGACTTGTTTAGGAATCACTTTCAGGTCATAGAACATATCAGCCAGTCTGAACCTGTTAAATGCGATCGCCTTTCAAACAATGTCTCTCAGAAGCTAACTCTAACCATGAAAAGCTTTAGATTTTAGATTTAGGCAGTGAGGATTTGTAATTCTAAATCTAAAATCACAGTAGGATGTTTCCAACTGATTAGCGATGCTTTCTACTGATTTTCTCAATCCTTGGCTTGTTGCTGTTGGATTGAATACGGCTTTACTCGCGATCGCTTTTATTGCTCCCAAGAAGTTACTGACACCCGCAGGACTATTCCACGGTTGGCTACTTGGTGTCTTGATCTGGGGGACGCTTGGCTGGCAAGGCTACTTGGTCGTGCTGTTTTACTTTCTAGTAGGTTCAGGCGTTACTCGCGTCGGTATGGTGCAGAAAGAAGCCGAGGGAATTGCGGAGAAGCGATCGGGGGCAAGAGGCCCAGAAAATGTCTGGGGTTCAGCCCTTGCCGGAGCCTTGTGTGCCTTGGGAGTGCTGGTGGTTCCGTATTTTAATCAAGACGTAGGAGCGCAACGTCTTATATCCCTACTGTTACTGGGATATGTGGCAAGTTTCTCTACAAAACTTTCTGACACCACTGCTAGTGAGGTTGGAAAAGCTTATGGAAAGCGGACGTTTCTCATCACTACCCTACAGCCTGTGGCACGGGGAACTGAAGGAGCGGTTAGTTTAGAGGGAACCCTGGCAGGGATCGTTGCTTCAGCCGCGATCGCGTTTGTTGGTTGGGGGGTTCATCTCATTGATTTGAGAGGTGTAGCGATTTGTATAATCGCCGCCTTCATTGCCACTAACCTGGAAAGTGTGATTGGGGCAACGCTGCAATCAAAATTTGATTGGATGACGAATGAACTTGTGAACGTTTTTAATACACTGATTGGTGCGATCGCCGCAGTACTATTGGCTTTAGCATGGCAAGGGTTAAGCTTGGGTACAACGGGAATTGCTTAAATTAAGCGATTCCCCTCGTCCCTCAGTTGTTTATTCCACTTGTGGGCCAAAAACCATTTGTAGAATCACTGGCTCACCATCCGCACGATGATATTTATCCGCCCAAGCGCGGATAACTTCATCCAGTTCTTCCATTGCCTGATCGATATTCTCTGGCGGGATATCCAATTCCTCCAGTAACCGCATCACCTTTGGCTCTCGATCTGCCCAATCCCTCATCAACCGGAAGTACCGCGCCGTATCCTCCACTACGGTATAGGTACGTTCTTTTCCATCTACTGGTGAATAGGAGGCACGGGTGAGCGCGTAGTATGGCAACCCCCAAGGGCAATCAACTCGTGTTACTGTCCCTGAGTAGATTAGGCGACGCTTGATGTGTTCAGCCATCGCTTCACTCAACGGTAGGCGTTGCTCTTTGGGCAAATCTTCCTGAGAACGAGTGTGCAGAAATTCAATCAGCTCCAAAAACTGAAGCGAATTGACCACCTGAGCATCTGGCAAGTTATCTGGCAGCTTTTCCTGGATGTATCGTTTTTCTTCGGAGTTAAGGCTTGTTCCAGAAATACGCGATCGCCCTGGTTGCCAAGGGTACTGAGCCATCCAAACATAGGGAAATTGAATCAGATAGCGCGGTTCCTGAGAACCTAGCATCTTTAGCAGCTTCCCTTCCGTTAGAGCTTGTCTGACCTCCTCAACAATTACTTTGACCCGCTTTGGCTCAATATGGTGCAAATGCCCAGTCATCCGGGTATTCTCACCTTGCTCCAAGTAGGTCATGTATATCGCACATTTAGCAGCCGTTGCTGCTGCATCCAAGAAAGCCCCGTGTCGGTGGCCGCTGGTTCTCATCGCGCTGAAAGCCAGGTACAGCATAATCTGATCCATTGCGCTGGGGCTGAGGCTTTTGATCAGATCGAGGTGGTTAATCATCTTAGGGGCGGTTATGTCGCATAGGTACAGAAGTTTTGTTCTTTAAGTGATTTGCCTCACCGTTGCACCAAATCAGTGAGTTCACCTCACGCCGCAGAACATGCGCTTACGTTAAGCACCCTAATATTTAAAACTGAATATTCTATTATAGGAAACAAATTAATAAACGTAAAAACTGAAAAACTCCGCTACCACGAAGGGAAGCGAGATAGATGAAGGTCTTCCAGTAACAATCATAGCTGGGTAAATGGATTTTCTTGTAATTGAAACAAAGGTTTGCGTCCACTTCCGGGATGTGGTGCTGGATTTCCTCTTATTGTAGTTTTTGCCGCTAGCAATTGGGTAGCAGAAGCATCCTGTAATTGTGCTATTCTCCAGTCGGTGATGACCTGAGAACCAACAGAAAGTGGAATTGCTAGTAGAGTAAACACAATACTAGAGATAAAAGTACGCATAACAAAAATTTGTGTCAGGGTTTCTAGTCCCTGATACGAGATTTCTGCTATGGGATCAGGACAAACTCTCGTCAAAGCTTACTTGAAGAGCGGCAAAACTCTGGTAATTTTTGAGTAGCGCGATCGCTTCTTACCATAGTCTTGCCGCTCACAGTCGCGGGTGTGCTGAAGGACTCTACATTCACTGTTGCCCCACGGAAATTCTACCCAAAGAGCAAAGCTTAGCTTACTATCTCCTCCTACACCTTCCCAAAAATTCATTGGTGCATGTATAATTGGGGATTCAGCGTCCGCTACCACGATGAGGAGCCTTGTTGTCTTCTTGCTGAGTTTTAGCCGAGAGCGATTGACCAAAGAAAGTAGTGTAAATGCTCATAGCAGATGTCCGTATCAGAGTTTCTAGTACCTGATACGGAGTTCCTGAAGGCACATCAGGAATAACTTCCTTGGAAGTTTATTTTCTTGCGCGAAAATTGGTGTTAAAATTACAAGTTTTACGAGCGTATTACGGTAAGTCAATCTTTTCGACTACTAACCAGCAACCTGAGTGGTTAAGATGACCCCAGACCGTGAGCTGTTCTTGGTCGATGCAACTTTGTAGTTGCTCATCCACGCTGGAGAGTAGAGTAATTAACGTCCAGGTTTGACCCTCATGAGCTTCTGGAGTAGTTAGGGTAATACGGTAATCCTGGTGATTGCAGCGCTGAAAAACGCCTGTGAATGGTGTTGAGTGGTAGGAATTAGGGATTAGTGGTTGGGAAGATTCTGCTGTGACGTTAGTTTCAGGCTTGAAAGTCCCCAGTCCTTTCGTATTACCTGTCGCTGGATAGTTCTCTGGATTATCCAGGTAGTAGCGTTGCCAGGATAGCCAGTCAGGATGGTGCGAAGGCAGATTAAATAAAGGAATAATCGCCGCAGGAGCAACTGGGTCTTGCAATAGGGCTTCTTGAATAGATCTAACTTGCAAATCCCTAGGTTGACAATTCAAGCTTACGGATAATGCGGCTGCCATTCCTGCCGCTTGCCCAATGTTCATAACTACGGGTTGCAACCGCGTTGCACCATTAGCAATGTGAGACACAGAAATATTTTTCTCACAGACCAAAAGACCATCAGTTGAACGCGGTACCAAGCAGCCATAGGGAATCGTAAACGGTGTTCCTGTCCAGCGCCCTCCCCAGCGAACGGATTTCGATTTTAAAGGAAAGTTGATACCGGGATAGTGGTGGTCATTAGCATAGTTACCCACAGCAATGGAGGCGATCGCATTTCCTCCATTAATATCGATAGGCAACGCTGCTACTCGTCCGTCAGCAACTGGCAATAAATCTTGCTCCCGCACCGTAACGAGTCCTTGAAGACGACGGCTTTCGCGGTAGTAAGGATGTAGCGCATAAGCCCCTCCACCAAATAGGGAATCGGGAAAGATGTTATCAGCTAAACCATAGCGATGCCCTAGCTGAGACTGAATAAAGTGAGCAAAACCTTGAGTGTGCCAACGGGCTTCCTGAAGAAACTGTTGCTGCTTGTCTGTAGATTCAACTAAGCGCCCAACGCCTTCACCATAATCATTGCCACACAGAGGCCAGTTAATCATAAACAGTCCTCCTGGTAGGCGTCCATAATTCAGAAATTGCTCTGCCCCATAATTGTCCCAAGCACCCGCAAATTGATTTGGGGAATAATCAGGGGGGAGAGGAATCTCTGGGGCATCTTCTGTCTCCCCAAAATCTTTGAGGACGACTACCCAGGTTGGTGATTGTACTGGATATTGCTGCGTCAAGTCATTAACTGAGACTGGGGCACTGGGTTCCTCAAACTCAGATTGCAGTTCCCATCCCCAACGGTATGGCACGTCGGCTAAAGCCAACACATCTCCTAGTTCCGTAGCATCTAGCGTGACTTTGGCTTTAACGGTGAAATTTTCAAATCGAACACCCGTAATGCAGTTGCCCTGCTGCAAAATCTCTAAGGGAGTTTGCCCAGCAATCCACTTCAGGTTAGGTAGCTGCTGCACCCAATCAGCAAGTAGCTTCGCACCTGTGCGAGGGTCGAAACTGAACATACTCACCCAACTGTTGTCTAATCCACCTATCTGCCGTTGCCGCAGTTCCCGCAAAAATGCCCCCCATAAACCCGTCTGAAAGGCGACAAGTTCATTCCCATCAGGCGCTGAGACACCCGCAGAAGTCAGCATTCCCCCCAACCAAGGAAATTCACTCACTAGAATGGTCTGAACACCTTGACGTGCAGATTGAATAGCCGCCGCTGTGCCACCTGTACCACCCCCAACCACTAAAACATCAGTCGTTAATTCATTCATTAGCCATTACCCGGATTAGGAATTAAAAAATTCTCTCAGTCCGTCACTTAAAAAGCGATGAGGAGATGGGGTGATGGGGATTTTTTTGTCAGTTATTTCTGCCAGCCTGGTCTAGCGAGTGGTAAAGTCTAAAATCGCGGGGGTTACAAGGTAGCAGGATGAAAGCACAGGTATTCCGAGGGGTCAATCAACTGAATTACGAAGAGGTGCCAGTACCCGAACTCCAAAGTGATGAGGTGTTGGTACAGGTGCGAGTCGTAGGGCTTTGCCAGTCGGATATTAAAAAGATTTGCTATCCTCTCTACGAACCACCCCGCATCTATGGGCATGAAACCGCTGGGGTAATTGCAGGGGTGGGAGAGGATGTTAAGGGTTGGCAGGTTGGGCAACGGGTAGTTGTGATGCACCACATTCCCTGTATGCGCTGTGGCTACTGTCTGAATGACAACTTCTCAATGTGTGAGGTTTATAAAAACATCACGACAACGGCTGGGTTTACGCCTAGTGGCGGCGGCTTTGCCGAGTATGTCAAGGTGCCAGGGCATATTGTTCGGAGTGGGGGGTTAATTCCCATCCCCGATCGCGTTAGTTTTGAACAAGCGAGTTTTGTAGAACCCACTAGCTGTTGCCTTAAGGCGGTCAAAAAAGCGCAAGTTAGCCCCGGACAAACAGTTTTGGTAACGGGTGCGGGTCCAATTGGGCTAATGTTCATTATGTTGGTGAAGTATTTTGGTGCAAGAGCGATCGCAACTGACCTCATCCCTAGCCGGATTGAGAAAGCGCTAGCTGTCGGTGCTGAAGCGGCTTTTGATGCCCGTGATGCTGATTTACAACAGAAAGTCTTCTCTCTTACTGAGGGGATGGGTGTTGATACAACTCTCTTAGCCGTTCCTAGTGACAAAGCCTTTTTCCAAGCCCTTCACTGTACACGCAAGGGTGGAAAAATCCTATTTTTTGCCGAGTTCCCGGATGAGGTGGAAATTCCCATTAATCCTAATATCCTGTACCGCCGAGAAATCGACTTGATGGGAAGCTACAGTTCCTCCTATCGCCTTCAGTCTCTTGCTGCTGACATTGTGTTTAACCAGCGCATTGATGTGGATGCGTTAATTAGCGATCGCTATCCTCTCCAAAAATTAGCAAAGGCTGTTGAACAAGCGATTAAACCAACCCCCGATACTTACAAAATCTTGATCTACCCTCAAGCTACTGTTGGATAGGTTGCCAAAAGTAATCAGCGATCGCGTTTTCTCCTTCCGCTTGAGCATCTTGAGGACTATCAAACAAGACTGAACGCTGTACTAACTGATTATTAAGGCGTCGCGCAACACGACTCGGTATCCCATGACCGTAGACGATATGAGTTTGCCCTGCTAAGACCACAACTTGATAGTCTGGATTAGCTCTAATAAATTGGGCAATTTTCTCTGCCATTGTTTCATCCCACAACACCAGCGCTGTGAAAAACCGCTCAAAGCTGTTGCTGTTGCCCTGTCCTGCTTGATGATGCAATTGGTAGCTTCCCTCTGCCATTTTTCGATATTCAGCGTTATCTGTCCGAATTTCTGAAAAGGGTGGGATATGCCGACGTTCAGCAATTGTTAGGCTTTCTAACCCACTACGAGCAACTTTTCGTGTCACCTCTGTCGGTGTATTCAAGGCTAAGACAGGCAGTTGATGAGTTTTAGCGAAGCGAAGTATGGGTGCATAGTACTCCCAAGGGAAACCCCAACGATCATCATACTCACTTTGCTCAACTAACTGAGCTTCTGTAATTTTCCCTGCTAAGTATTGGTCAAGAATGTCCTGGTAGGGACGCTGAAACATCTCCATTGCAACGGCGATTTTTTGATTCTGCTGGTGGAGTGCCTGCAGGATTTCTAGTTGCGCTTGATGGTCTTCGGCGCGATTATGTGTTTCTCCCAGGTAAACAACATCAGCTTGCCCAAGTTCCTGCAATATCTGTTGTTGAGTAAGTTGTTGCTGTTCTTGCAGGGGAGATGTTGGTATTTGGGCATAAGTTGGAGTGGTGCAGAGAAAGAAAATTCCTAACGACCATGCGTAAAGTTTAGTAATTTGGCGTTTTTTCATAACATTTGCACAGCGTTGGCACAGTTCACTTTAGGCATTAGTTTACAGAAGTACTTACTGAGGTAAATCGCGTTTGCAACTAACTTAGATAGGACTTACGCACAAGCCCCATATCTGGTAAGGGCACACAACTGTGCGCCCCTGCAAATGGTGTTTCAAGGATGGATTTGCGTAAGTCCTGTTGGAGATGATACGGTCTTATCATCAGCCACGAAAACTGGCTCCGAGAGTGCAGCCGCAACAGCTTTGAGACATCGTTCATCGGTTAGCATCCAAGCATGGAGGCGAGCAGGCACTATCACTTCTTTACCCACTGGCATCTGAGAACTCTTCGCTGGGACAATGATCAAATCATAAGGTGTCCACATCACAGTGAAGTTCAGCCGTTCCAGCATTGAGGCATCCCGATTTAAATCCCGTAGAAACTCACTATCTGGACGCATCTGAATGCAGCCAGGACGCCAAGACAGGTGAGCGGCTAAGGTGCCATGATTGGGCGCAGAGATGCTGATGTAGCGCTGTACTCGGTCGATACCGCCCAACCGTTGAATGTAGTAGCGTGAGACAATGCCGCCCATACTGAAGCCAATGACATCTATCGGTTGCTTGGGGTCAAAGGTCTTAGCTACATAATCAGCCACTTGCGCCGCTAACTGGTCAAGACTAAGGTCACCGTTGTTCGGTATCAAATTGAAGCTATGTACCGACCACCCTTGGGCGCTCAGGTAGGTAGCCATACCCTGAAAAACGGCGATTGTGTCGGTAATGCCGTGAATCAACAATATAGGATTGCGATCGCGAAGTTTGGGCGTAGCGTAATCACTTGCAATTTTCATAGTCAATCGAATAACTTACCTAACCTCAGCTTAGTCAGCCCTATACCCTAAGCGATCGCTACTGTGGTACACCCAGTGAGAGTGTCCCAATCTGTACAGGAAACATGAGATGATTGTAAATATAGATAAATTCCCTTGTGACCTTGACTAAGCAGAAGTTGAGCATTTATACCGTTTAGAGACAGACTGTAAAGTTTTGTGGAGAAGCTAAGGTGAATCTTGCACTGGGTCGCCGTAAAAATTCATAATTCAATCTGGCAGGAACTTTCGGGCAAACTTCATCTAAAAAGTCGTCACTTGAGCCAAGCCGCGCTAATAACCTTTTGTATCAAAGTTGGAATAGTCGGCTCTCATCTTTGGCAACACCATTAAATTCATCTAAAGCCAGGAGTATTGGTAAATGTTCGGTTTTATCAAAAAGTTGTTCAGTGGAATTGCCGCCTTCTTCGGTGGGCTTATCGGTGGCAAAAAATCTCAAGATAATACGTCAACTGCTCCCAAGCCTAAAAAATCAAAAGGATTTTACCTAGAGCTAGACGAAATTGACAATGCTAAGGCAGTAGTCCAAGAGAAGATAGCAGAACCGCTGAAAGCCGCAGCGGGGACTGTAGCCGAAAAGCTAGAATCTGCAAAGGAAACCGTAGGTGTAGCCGTGGCAGATCGGCCCAAAACCGAACCATCGCCAGAAGCCAAGAAGCCAGAAGCTAAGAAGCCAGAAGCAAAAGCCCAAAAGCCAGATCCCGGCAAGATTGCCGTCCCATCCAAGAACGAGACAGTACAAGTTGAAGCCCAGCAAAACCCACCAGCCCCATCCACAAATGGCAAAGTTGAACAAACCTTTGCTCCAAACTACTTAATGCCGACAGCTAGTCAGAGTCGCCGTCGTCCTGGACCAAGCCTTGATATGTTCCGTGATATGGCGCGTCAGGTGAAAACGCCTGGTTAAGCGCTTTTATTGCCCAGAGGCATTTTTGAGGAAAACTAGTCCGCTATACAACTGAAATGCTGGGTCCCAAGGGGTTTCTTCACGTCGAAACAGGTCGATGTGAGAGGTCAAGTGTCCCAGCATTTCTTTATAATCGATGGCTGTTTCGGCAAAGGTTGTGAAATCTGACCAGACTGGTACCTGAGGCAGTGATTGGTTGAGGAAAGCTAGCAAGTTGTTCCAGCTTCTTCTAGTCGTTGTTTGGTGCAAAGAAGATACGTCTGGTTTAGGATGCTGAATATTTGGCTGAATTTGGGAAAGAGGAATTCCCTGCTGAAATTGATAATTGCGATCGCCTAATCGCAAAATAGTACGCCGCTCCGGTAAATGCAGGTCACAAAACTGCACATAATCGAGAGTTTGAGTTTTGCGTTGTAGATTGCGGCGTGCGTCTAAGTCTACAACTTCGTCAAACAGAGGCAAAAGCCCTTCTACTCTTTGGGTCACTTCTGACCACTTGAAGGCAAGCGTTCCCAACTGTCCGTCTGCATTTTTGCAAACAACTGTAGCTTGAGATGAACGGTTGTTTGACGTTCCTAACGTTGTCCCCGCTTCACTACTAGAAAAATAATTGACGTTAAAGACGTTAAGTTCTTGGATACCACGTAGAGTTCCCGAAAAGCAGGGAATCTCCGCTTGTCGCAGCGATAAAACATAGAATTGCAGTTCTCCTACAGGACCAACGCGATACAGACGCCAGCCTCGTGTTGGAAGTTGTAGCCTTGCGGTGTAAGCATCTATCTGCATAATTCGAGCAAGCTTCTGGGCAGCTACGTGTTTTATTTCAGCAGGAATAGGTTCTAGGATTAAAAGCCCTAATTCTGTACTGTTGGGGTTAGCCGTCGCCTGAGCAAGTGCTTGCTGTCGTTGCTCTTTTTCCCTTCTTTCTATGCGCCCTAGTCCCTGACGCGCTTGAGCCATAATCTTAGGGTTAGTTGTACCTTGGAGTAACTGACGGTAGACGGTTTCAGCCGATTCCGGCTTACCTGTCTCTTCATGCAGTCGTCCAACATAGAGCCGTACCCAAGGGTTTTTCGGTTCCTGCTTTACTAGCTGTTTGAGTAATCGGGTAGCTGTTCGATAATCTTTTCGCTCAAAAGCATCAGCAACTTGGTCAATCATGATGGCAGGGAATTGGGAATTGGGAATTGGGGATTGGAAGTGGCGAAAATCAAATTAAGGGTGCTTAGCTGAGGAATCTTCCTAAATACTTTTACTCCAAAACTGAAGCGACAAGAGATAGAGCAACGATTGGAGCTGTCACGGCTCTTAGGATGCGGCATCCTAAGGAAACAGGTTGAAATCCTGCAGCAGTGGCTTTCTCTACCTCGGCAGTTGTCCAGCCACCTTCTGGTCCAGTCGCAATGACAACTGAGGGGAGTTGCGGAGTAGAAGCCTGAGCGGTTTTAAGTTGTATTTTTATATCTTGTAAGCAACTGAGGAGATGGGGAGGATTGCCACGAGCGACACAAATATAACGGTAGGTGTGTGGGGTGTCAGCTAGCTGAAGGCTAGTAGCAAAGTCAACAGGGTCGAGAATTGTTGGTACAACTTGACGCTCAGATTGCTCGGCGGCTTCTTGGGTCAGGCGTCGCCATCGTTCAACTTTTTGGGGGCTGGGATTAAGCAGTGTGCGATCGCTTTTCAACGGGATGATCGCTGTAACTCCCAACTCGGTTGCCTGATACACCACCTCGTCAAATCCGCTACTTTTGGGCATTGCTGCCATTAACGTCACCGCAAAAGGCAGCTCAGTTTGAACAGATAGAGATTCAATAATTCTAGCTTGCGTGAGGTTGGCTTCTAACTCGCTTAACAACCAACTGCCTTGTCCATCCATTGCAATAAAGCGATCGCCATTACCTAGCCGTAGTACTCGACCCAGATAATGCTGTTGCGCGTCAGTTAAAAGAATCTGCTGGTTTATTCGTTGTTCTAGTGCAATAACCAACCGTTGTAACTGAGCCAATTAATATCTCCTGTTATCTAAACGTTCTCCTCAGAAACAGCAATGTTTCTTTTCACTCAATACTTAATTTTGCTCATAACAGTTTCCTGGAGAGATGAGGTACATCTCAGGTGTGTGAAATCTAGATAGAGCAAGGAAAACAAAAAAGCTGATAGCTGATAGCTGATAGCTGACCGCTTTCTGCTATAGCTACTTACTTAAAATGCTTTTGTTCCGCCCGATAACGCATGGTTTCTGCAATGAAGGCAACTACCCCAGACCCTAGCATTAGCAGAACACTTAGGGCATTAATATCTGGTTTAACTCCTGTGCGGATACGGCTAAAGATTTCCATTGGGAGAGTTGTTGAACCCGTACCTGCTGTGAAGCTAGCAATGAGAAAGTCATCCATACTGAGAACGAAGGATAAAAGACAACCCGCAATAATCGCTGGCATCAATTCTGGCAACAGAACTTTGATAAAGGCTTGTAGCGGAGTTGCGCCTAAATCAAGCGCTGCTTCTTCCAGGTGAGGGTCAAGACCAGAAATTCTTGAGGAGACGACAATTGCAATATAAGCTAGACAAAAAACTACATGGGCAGCGACAATCGTCCACAAACTCAGGGGTGTACTAATGACAGCGAGGAAGACGAGGGTAGCAACCGCGATCGCAATATCAGGGATAATCAGCGGCAGGTAGGAGACACCTCGATACAAGCTTTTTCCGGGAAATTGGTAACGTGCTAAACCTACTGCCATCAAAGTTCCAATCACAGCCGAAATCCCAACAGCGGCGAGAGCGACTATCAAACTATTTTGCAGTGATGTAAGAATCCGGGAGTCTGCAAGTAACTTCGTGTACCACTTGAGAGTAAATCCCTTCCAACCCGCGCTGTATGCCGAATTATTAAAGCTATAAAACGTCAGCACAAAGATGGGTAAATACATATAGAAGAACATCAGTACAGAAAAAATCCCTTGCCAGGAGAAGCTGGATTTGGATTTAGACTGCAAAATATCCACGGGAATCTCCTCTTCCTGCTGATGCGATGTATCTTTCATTGAGTCATACATATTGCCTTTAGGCATCGCGTCCCTTACTTGCTCAGTAGCTCTCAATTTACCGAATAAATGCTCATCGCTATAATTTTTTCATTAGTTTTGGGACTGTCATGTTAGAGTACAACCCCCAGAGATACTTTCCTTCTTCCGAAGAGCTACCTGACTCTGATGATACGCCTGCGGATAATGAACTACAAGAATTGATTCCTGGCCTGTTGAAGGCAATACTGTTGATGCTGTGGGCAGAGCGCATGGATTGGTTCTTCGGCATAGATATGGGGATTTACCACGACCCCGACAAACCAGCAATTGTACCCGATGGATTTTTGAGCCTGGGAGTAGAGCGGTTTTTTGATGTTAGCGAAGCGTCTCCGAAGGAGATAGAACTGCGTTTAAGTTATCCACTTTGGGAAGAGAATGTTGTCCCAATCCTGGTGCTAGAAGTAGTTTCCCAGAATTATCGGGGGGAATACAGCACCAAAAAGGAAGTGTATGCTTCTATGGGCGTGTTGTACTACGTGATTTATTCTTCCCGTCGTCGGAGAAAGCCCCGGTTGGAAGTACATCGATTGGTTGATGGTGCTTATGTGTTGCAACCAGAAAATCCAGTTTGGTTACCGGAAATTGGCTTAGGAATTGGGGCAGAACGAGGAACTTATGGAGGTGTGACGCGAGAGTGGCTTTATTGGTATGACGAACTATCTACACGGTTGCCGACACCGGAAGAACGTACTAAGCAAGCCGAGCAACGCGCCCAACAAGCTGAACAACTCGCCCGAAGGCTTGCAGAGCAATTGCGATCGCTTGGAGTCGATCCCGATTCTCTGACTTGAAAATTCTTCTCCTCATTTAGAACAGGACGATGACACAAGCTAACCCATTGCACGGCATTCCAGTCAATATCCCAGCAACACTAACACTCACCGTTACCCATGAGCAGTTAGTTGAGCTAGCGATCGCTAACCGTGACTTACAACTGGAACGAACGACCACAGGAGAGTTAATCGTCATGCCACCAACTGGAAGCGAAACAGGAAACAGAAATCTGGATATAGAAGGGCAGCTTTGGTTGTGGAACCGTCAGACTAAACTAGGTAAGGCGTTTAACTCTTCTACTGGCTTTCACCTTCCTAATGGAGCTGATCGTTCTCCTGATGCTGCTTGGGTACGTCAAGAACGATGGGATGCACTTACCCTAGAACAGCGCAAGGGCTTTGCTCCCCTCTGTCCTGACTTCGTTCTAGAACTACGTTCTGAAAGTGACAATATGGAGCCACTGCGAGCCAAGATGAGGGAATACATGGAAAACAAGGCTCGTTTAGGTTGGTTGATTGACCGGAAAAATAAAAAGGTCGAGATATACAGGCAATCTCAGGAGGTGGCAGTGCTAGATAACCCCACTACCTTGTCAGGCGAAGATGTCTTACCTGGATTTGTCTTAGATTTAAAAGAGGTGTGGAGTTGAAAGATCTGGTGTCAGTAGCGACGTAAACTTGTGGAATTGGTAGAAGTAGATTCCGAGTCTCTTTGGATTATTGGCTTACATATTTCACAAATCCTAAGCCTGTATAGCGGACTCTCAGCCTCTTGAGGACTTGAAAAAAAAATAATTGCATCCCTATCCTCTTGTTTTTCTATTCTTGGATACCTCTTACATCCTCTTGGGTCATGGTAAACCTGACTGTTTTTCCAAGCTCTTATAGGGTATTTCTGGGAATTTGAGTCTTCTAAGATATGGGTAGAAACTGAAACTTGATTTTCCGTTGATGAAACCCAATTCAATAAACGCCAAATCTTGTAAATAGCCTTTATTTTTGATTGCTCTAACAATCCCTTGTCTACAGCTTCTAGTAACTCCTGTCGAATTTGTATAAATCTAGTATTCACAAGGGTTTCAGGCGTTTTTAGGGACTAGAAAATGTCTAAGTCCCATTAGCTGTTTGAAAGTTCTTCACTCACAGAGATTTTTGTACAAATCTTGACGATTGCTTCGTTCGGTAACGTCTCTAAGCAACAGAAAACAAGAGCTTTAACGCTGTGCTGCTTCCCGATCGCCATATTTAAGCAAAAGTGCGATCGCAACACTCACAGCAAAAATTAACACCATACTCAAAGCTGAACCAAACCCCCAGTTTTGAGTTGCTCCCAAAAACTGGTTATAAATCAAACGTGCGCCTGTCATGCTGGACGCACCACCCAGCAACTCTGGATCGACGAAATCTCCCAAACCACTAATAAACACCAACAATGAACCGGCTGCAATTCCTGGTAACGTTTGCGGAACTGTCACCTTCCAGAACGTCTGAACAGCATTCGCCCCTAAATCAGCAGAAGCTTCCAGCAGGCGCTTATCTAACTTTTCTAAAGAAGCGTAGAGAATCAAAACCATGTATGGCAGGTAACTGTAAGCCATACCAATCAACACCGCAGGGCTACGATTTAATAACTCTAAAGCGGGTAACCCGATACTGGTTAGCACAGTGTTGAGTACCCCAGTCGGTCGCAGAATCGTAATCCAAGCATACGATCGCAAAAGTGAGGAAGTCCACAAGGGTAAGATAAACCCCAACAGCAGCAAATTTTGCCAGCGCTTCGGTGCCATCTGTGCTATCCAGTAGGCGACAGGAAACCCCAGAAGCAGGCAAATTACCGTTGTGCCAATCGCAAACAAAAGCGATCGCCACATCACTTGTAGATTAATCGGCTCAAATACCCGCAGATAGTTACCAATCCCAGACGGATTAACCACCATTCCT
This sequence comes from Microcoleus sp. FACHB-SPT15, assembly GCF_014849525.1. Taxonomy (NCBI): domain Bacteria; kingdom Bacillati; phylum Cyanobacteriota; class Cyanophyceae; order Oscillatoriales; family Microcoleaceae; genus Microcoleus; species Microcoleus sp. FACHB-SPT15. The sequence continues at coordinate 43,475 of NZ_JACJNU010000065.1, forward strand.
GGTCGGATATTGGGAACCAAACTCAGCTCAAAAATCACCAGCGTTGGCAGCACCAGCAACAACATTAACCAAAGACCCGCAGGTGAGAGCAAGATCAAGGGTTCCAACCACTGCCACCGAGGGCGTTTCGTCTCGTTCAGAACTGGCAGTTCAGCGACACCATCCGTTGTACTGGGATTCGGTAGAGAAGGAGGGGTGATGTTAGTAGACACAGGTAGTTTCTATGAACTGGGGAATAAGGTTGCGCTGGTTCTAGAACACTAGAACAAAAGCGCACATCAAACAAAGGCAATTAGGCACTGGTTAGTCTCGTCCAATAGTTGTCATACACTTCAGTAATCTTTTCCTGAACAGGTGCAACACCTTCACAACGCTCTAATGCTGATTCTGATGGAAATAAGCTTTGATTTTCCTGGATTTCTGAAGGTAACAGCTCAAATGCTTCTTTGTTCGGTGTCGCGAAGCTTAATCGTTCACAAATTTGAGCCGCAACATCGGGCTGTAACATAAAGTTAATCCAAGCATAGGCTCCCTCAACATTTGGAGCTGTTTTTGGAATTACTAGCGTATCCATCCATACGGAAGAACCACTCTTAGGAAGTACATACCGCAAGTCTTCGTTTTCTTCCATGATTTCATTGGCATCAGAGGAGTAGCACATCGCTACGAGTAAATCTCCGCTTAAAACTTGAGGTCGCCAAGCATCAGAAGTAAATGAGGCTAGATAGGGCTTCAACTCTACCAATTTTGTGTAAGCCTGTTGAATCTCCTGAGGATTAGTTGAGTTATACGAATACCCCAACAATTTCAACACCGCACCCATGACTTCTCGGACATCATTCAGCAACGACATTCGTTTGGATAATTGCTCCCGGTATTGCCATAGGTAGCTCCAATCAACAGGTTCCGGTTTTAATTTTTGAGCATTATAAACTAAACCTGTAGTTCCCCAACTTACGGGTACGCTGTGCCGATTTCCTGGGTCATATTTAGGATTAAGAAACTTGGGAAATAGCTGGTCTAAGCCAAGAATGCGCGATGAATCAAGTTCAGCTAATAGCCCTTTATTCACCATCTCCCGCACCATATAGTCAGACGGGTAGATAATGCTATAAGAACCACCACCTCCTGCTTGAAGTCGAGCAACCATTGACTCGTTGGAGTCAAAAACATCAGCTACAGCCTTGATTCCTGTCTCCTTCTCAAAGCGGTTGAGCAAATCCTGATCGGTGTAGCCAGACCAAGTGTAGATGTACAACTCTGTGGAAGAACTGGAACGGCTAGCTGGTGGTCGTACATTAGCAAGCGTCCAGCCACATCCAGACAACGCCATACTACTTAGAGTTGCCGAGGCAGCTACCTGTAAGAACTGACGCCGTGTGGAACGTCTTAGGAATGTCCGTCGATCTGTGGGAGGCACAATTGTCTAGTGATTAGGGTTTAAGAAGGTCTAAGTGTTAGAAAGCTTCAAAAAATAAATTATCTGATATGGCGGTTTCCTGGAGAGATGAGATACAGCCGGAGGTGTTTGAAACCTAGGAATGTAAGGAAAACAAAAAAGCTGATAGCTGATAACTGACAGCTTTCTGCTATATGATTACTCCTCCAAAGCCAGACAATCCGTGGCGGCCCAACGGGCATAAACAGCAGTATTGGCATCTGGTAACTTGTTGGTAACATTGGGTAGCCTGACCGTCAGGAGGTCGCCACTGTTTAACTCAACAACATAGTGAACATGGGTTCCTAAGTACATGACGTGCTTAAGATGACCTTCAAAGCAATTAATTCTTGAGTCTGGAGGAGAAAGGCTCAGGCGAATTTTTTCTGGGCGTACACTCACCACAATATCTTTAGTATTGCTCGCTGTATCCCTAGGTGACTTCGGCTGCACCACAATCTTCAAGCCTGTTGACGTTGTAATTTTGAGGGTTGAGGCATCAGCGGCTTCTAGATGTCCTCTAAATAAGTTTGTATCACCAATAAAATCAGCGACAAATGGTGTTCGGGGACGTTCGTAGATTTCTGTAGGGGTACCAATTTGCTCAATTTTCCCCGATCGCATGACCGCAATCCGGTCAGATAGACTCAAGGCTTCTTCTTGGTCGTGGGTCACCATAATGAAGGTTAAACCCAGGTCTTGATGCAGGTTCGAGAGTTCTACCTGCATTTCTTTGCGTAGTTTGAAATCCAATGCCCCTAACGGTTCATCTAATAACAATACGGCTGGGCGATTGACTAGCGCCCGTGCTAATGCCACCCGTTGCTGTTGTCCCCCAGACAGTTGAGCAGGGAACCGATTGGCATAAGCCTCCATCTTTACTTGCTTGAGGGCTTGTTTCACCCGCTCATCAACTTCCGCTGCTTTGAGCTTTTTGAGCCGTAGACCAAAGGCAATATTCTCCACTACGCTTAAGTGATTAAATAGTGCGTAGCTTTGAAATACGGTATTTACAGGTCGGCGGTGGGGGGGAACCTGATTCATTGATTGCCCTTGAATCAGCACCTCTCCGGCTGAGGGCAGGTCAAACCCAGCAACTAAGCGTAGGGTGGTTGTTTTCCCACATCCAGAGGGACCGAGAATACTGAAAAATTCACCCCGACGAACACTCAGGTCAATCCCTCGGACAGCTGTCTCGCCATTGAAAACCTTGAAAACTTTGCGAAGTTCAACATCAAGCTCAGCAGCAGTATCCGGAGAGCGTTGTTTTTTAACGGAAGTTTGAGACATATTGGTTATTCAATTACAGTGGCGATCGCCTAATCTGGAATGTAATTCTGTCTGAATTGTCAAGCTGTGTTTCTGTACATTGGTTTATTTTATCTGTCTAGTCCTTAATCTTGATGAGTAATCACTTCACCTCGCACTACCCAAAAGTGTGTCGTCCTATACAGGATTAAACATTGGCGATATCCATCATGCCAAATTGTCATAATCAGCAATAAACTGGGTAGAAATTTCTTTTAAACTCAACCACTGAAACTTTCTAATATAACCGTGATGCAGATTTCTCCAGTAGGGCGTCAAATTACGCCCCGTACCGTCGGACGCAATTATCAATCCCTGTTTGTCATGCTGCTAGTCAGCATCTTCCTGCTGGGAGGTATGGGTTCTCGCCTCGCCTATTTGCAGTTGGTTCAGGGAGAACGTAATCGGCAACTTGCAGAAAACAACCGCATTCGTCTGGTTCCGAAACAACCTGTGCGGGGCAATATTTTTGACCGCAAGGGGAAAGTGTTGGCGAGTAGTCGGTTGTCTCACGCTGTGTTTCTCTGGCCGATTGCCATCAAAGAGGCAGAGTGGCCAAAAACCCGTCAACTCCTCTCCAAATTATTGGATCTCCCTCAAGACGAGATCCAAAAGCGTGTTGAAAAAGCAGGATCTAACTCACTTTCGCTCATCCGGATTGAGCGGGGCATCAGTCCTGCCCAAATTACGGCGTTGGCAGAGTATAGCAGCCAGCTTAAAGGCGTAGAAGTTGATATTGAAGCCGTGCGGGACTACCCCAACGGTGATTTGGCGGCTCATATCTTAGGCTACACCGGAGAGATGAACGATCAAGAGCTAGAAAAGCGTAAAGCCGAAGGCTACCGCCTCGGTGACATTGTTGGACAAATGGGTATTGAGGAGTCCTATGAACAACTGCTACGAGGAGAATGGGGGGGGCAGCAGGTTGAGGTTGATGGTGCAGGTCAGGTACTGCGGATTCTCGGTGAGAAAGACGCAAAATCGGGTAAGGATGTCCAAACTACATTAGATCTGACGACCCAGAAAGCAGCAGAGGCGGCATTAGGCAATCAAAAAGGTGCGATTGTTGCCATTAATCCCAACACGGGTGCGGTTTTGGCAATGGTCAGCCGCCCAACCTTTGACCCCAACATCTTCTCTACCCGTGTTACAGCAGATACTTGGAAACAACTGCAAGCTAAAGGCACTCCTTTTGTCAATCGTGCCTTGCGAGGCTTTCCACCAGCCAGTACATTCAAGGTTGTCACCCAAACCGCTGGCATGGAATCTGGTAAATATTCACCTAGTACTGTGTTGCAGACGTTTGCTGCTTTGAACGTTGGTGGAACTTCCTTTGGCGAGTGGAACCATGCTGGTTTTGGTGCTATAGGATATGTTCGCGCTATGGCGATGAGCAGCAATACATTTCACGGTCAAATCGGCAGAGGTGTTGGCGGACCAACGCTGATTAAATGGTCGCGTAACTATGGCTTTGGTCAAAAAACAGGGATTGAGTTGGAAGACGAAGCCACTGGATTAGTGGCGGATGACGCTTGGAAGCGAAAGCAATTCGACTGGGAGTGGACGGTTGGCGATACGGTCAATATGTCTATCGGTCAGGGATTTACCCAAGCCACACCGCTACAAGTCGCTGTGATGTTTGCTGCTCCTGCGAATGGCGGCTATCGAGTCAAACCTCACTTCTTAAAGAACAATGAGCAGGCGAAAAATTCGCGAGTGTCGCTGAATCTGAAGCCAACTACCTTAGAAATGCTGCGAAAGGGTTTGCGCTCAGTTGTTGCTGATGGGACTGGGGCAGCCTTGAAAGTGCCACATCTCCCACCTGTTGCGGGGAAGAGTGGGACAGCAGAGGCTCCTCCTGGCAAGCCTCATGCTTGGTTTGGAGCCTATGCACCATTTGATAAACCAGAAATCGTTGTTGTGGCGTTTGCAGAACATTCTGGCGGTGGTGGTGGTAAGGTGGCAGCACCGATGGTGCGTCAAGTGATGGAAGCTTACTTTAACAAAAAGCCTCCTGAAGCTCCTAAAGATAAAGCAGCCGCTCAGAACTAGGAACAGTTGATTCAGTTAGCTCTTCTGATATAACGGGTAGCCCAGACTGCCATTGACCCAGAGGCACTACAAGTGCTGCCTTGATATTATAGTAAAGACGCTGGATGACAGTGCTGGTAATCGATCGCTACCTAGAAGATGCTCCTCAGTTGTTACAAGTGAGGAGCATAGCTGCTAACAAGGGCAATGTCATGGTGTTACTTGATAGGACTTACACTTTTCAGTCAAGTAGTGCCAAACTGGGTGCATTAAGGCTATACAAGTTGTCTCAGGCTCCCAAAGACATGAGCAAGCATGGCACGATAAATGCGGCACTGAAGCTGGTGTCCCAGATAAAGGTTGACGATAAGCGGGTCGAGGTAACGTTAAATACCCAACGGCAGCCATATCAGCGATATCAAGGATGAACGTAGTCTCTCTCCCCGAAGACCCACCAGTGATTCTGGTGGTGGACGACGACCCGTCTATGCGTGCAGTAATACGCAGATTTATGGAAAAAGACGGGTATCGAGTCGTGGAAGCCGTTAATGGTGAACAGGGCTTAGAAGTCTACAAACGCCTTCAGCCGCATCTTGTCCTGTTAGATGCGCTAATGCCCGTGATGGATGGCTTTGCTTGCTGCACTCAACTGCAATTAATCGCTAGTGAGAGTATACGGGATGCTGAGGTTTTTACCCACATCAAGAGCTTACAAGATGCTTCACGCACACCTGTACTGATGATTACAGGTCTTGATGACCAAGAGTCGGTAGATAGAGCGTTTGCTGTTGGAGCAACTGATTACCTGACTAAACCGATTCATTGGGCAGTGCTGCGTCAACGAGTGCGGCGTCTCCTACAACAGTCTCAGCTTTATCAACAACTAGAGCTAGCGACTAGGGAGTTGCAGCGTCTGGCTAATCTGGATGGACTCACAGGTGTCGCCAACCGACGCCGATTTGATGAATACCTTGATGCGGAGTGGCAACGCTTGGCACGGGAGAATTTGCCGTTATCTCTCATTCTCTGTGACATTGACTTTTTTAAGAAATACAACGACACGTATGGTCATCAAGCGGGTGATGCCTGTCTACGTCGAGTTGCTGATGCTCTAAGCTTTTGTGCAAGACGTTCAGTAGATTTGGTAGCACGGTACGGTGGAGAGGAGTTTGCGGTGATTTTGCCGGATACTACCGTTGCTGGTGCGTCTCAAGTTGCCGAGGAAATTCGGGCAGTTGTTAATACTTTAGAGATTGCTCATGCTCAGTCTGCTGTGAGCCATCACGTTACGCTTAGTTTGGGTATCGCTTGCACGCAACCCAACCTTAACCTCGATCCAACAATGCTGATTGCCTCTGCTGACGCGGCGTTGTATCAGGCAAAAGCCGCAGGACGCAATACCTACTTTCCCCAAACTTGCGCTCCGTAGTTCGGTAATTCTAGTTCACCAGTGGATGTATCTTTACCCTAAATAGCATCTCACCGTTTTATTCAATCACTGAAGTAACGACGGAAGCGGGGGTCAAGGTGGTGTTTTTTCTGCTGGTTACAGGAAATGCAGAGGGTTTGTAGGTTACTGATGTCATTTTGACCACCACGAGCAAGAGGGATAATGTGGTCAATACTTAGTTGAGTTTCTAGCTTAGTTTTACTGCAACTTTGGCACTGATAGCGATCGCGTTCAAATACATATTTCCTCACTTCTGGAGGAATGGGAATTCTGGGTGTTTTTGCCATAACTATGACTGCTGATTTTCTTGGTTCATCATCTGGCGAATATCGTCTAGTGGTGATTCGGGTTGAGGAATTTCATTGCTTGGTGCTGTTTCTTCAACTTCAGGCTCATCAGGGCAAAACTCTAGGCTAACCCTAAGTCTAACTTTTCCTTTTTGCCATCCCATTGAACCTATCTTTAGGACTTCACAATTTACGCCCTCACGGAACCAGTATTGTTCAGTAGTGTGCCTCATATTCATATTGAAAAAACAACTCTTTGTGTTAATCTCTAATCCTTGGGATTTCAATGTTTCATTGAGCGTTGTTTGTAATGAACCTGTTAATGCTGTTTCAATTGCTTGTCTAAATTTACCCACTTTGAACATGGCAGAGCCGAATTCTAAAACATCATCACCAGCGTAGTTTTGCAGAGAGTAGTTATCTTCCATCTCAATTTCTACTTTTTGTAATTGCCCTAATGATTATAATGGGCTAATATTTCTGTTTTGCCAACAACCTTAGTTATAGTAATTCTAAATTTTGGCTACGCTGTCAACCCACCAGGGAAATTGATTCCCTGGCGGTTGAGGCATCTTACCCAAACTCAGCTTCTATCACGTCTGCTACATCACCTGAATCTAAGCGATTAGCAAAATTTGAACTTACATCAAAACCTTCTGATTCAACCGAAACAGGAATTTCTATTAAATCAGATTCTACAATTACAGGTAACTGATGCCTGTTTAACAGCATCCCTTGGAGACAGCTATTAATCCCAGCTATGGCTTGGCTATAAACCTCAATCTTTTGCTCAACCTCATCTTGTCAACGACGATTAGATTTAATCTTTTCCGCTGCTTCTTTCTCCAAAGTTTGCTCTAAAAAAGTACGTGCCTGATTGTATTGCTGTAAAATTGCATCCGCCTGCTCATCTGCCATTGGTAATAGCTGCGTTTTGATAGTTTGGTTGATAGTTTGACGGAAACTGCGCTTGATTGTTTGAGAAACTTTTGGCTCAAAGTCTAACTTCAACAATTGCCGAATTGCTGGTTCAGCTTCAATCATGCTTTCAGCGTCATAACCTTGAGATGTTTGCTGCAAGGTTTGCCGGAATTGATAAATTGAAAACGTGCCTTCATCGTAAAAACGAGGGCTTTCTCGCACAAAGCGATCGCATTCTGTCCTAGCTGCACTCATCAAAGCGCGAGATACCTGCTTCTCCAGCACCTTTAGCTGTTGCTCAATTCCCCCATCATTCCCTAGCAACCGATAGAGGTGACTATAGTAATCGGAACGACGCACTCGCTCGATCAACCGTTGAAAAAAGCAAGAAGCCACCTCAAGTGACACCTCTACCAAAACATCCTCTAGCTCATTAGCCAGGTAATAAAGTGCTTCCACTAAAACTGCAAGTAGTGGTGCTGTAGCATTACGAGGATGGTTGCGAGTGGCACGGCTGTAAGCTTCTGCAACCGAGAAGGTATTCAGCAACTCATCGAGGCGTTGGATCATTCGGCTTTGGAGTTGGCGAAAATCTGCCTCAAAATTTGGGCAAGCGTTATTCACAACTTGATTCACTTCTTCAGCAATGTGGCTACAAAACTCTTTTCCGACTTGCTGTAGTTCCTGATTGAGACGTTCCAACTCCCGCGCTTTCATCGCCTCAATCTCTTGGGGTTGGCTATCTAAGTCTCGATGAACGCTCAGTAACTGTTTCTTTAAGCTAATGCACAACGGTTGTAAGTCATCAGCGAGATTCGCAAAGAGTTGAGGGCGCTTTTCTTCGGTAAGGTAGCGCGTAATCGCCGCACGAAACTCTTCAATGCCACTATCCTCAATTAGCTGATCGATCAGTGGCGTTCCTTGTTCTGCGAGAATCCGTGCGTAGTTTTCATTTGGTGTTTCATAGCTATTAACGGAAATGCGGAAGCGAGACAGTTTGCCGGAGTTGGCACAGTAGCGAAGGAATTCATTCACAAATTGCGGGGTGTCCTCCCCGCCAGCCATGCCTTTGACACTAGCGGCAAAGAGAGAGTCTAAACCAAAGCGATCGCGTCCAGTCGTACTTTTAATCTGACTGCCATAAAATCCGAGCAATCCACTGGTTTTATGAACCTTCGGCGTATCCCGAAATTGGGAACTAATTAAATCATCCAATCGTTGCCGCAGTTGGGTGTTGTACCAAGTTTCATCAATACGGTTGAAGATATAGAAAACGCGATCGCGAATCCCTGGATTACTCCGCATCTTCTCCAGCAGTTCCGTCTCTTCCGTTGTCATATCGCCAGCAGAAGCAGGTTTTAGGACGCACACCACGGCTGATGTTTCCTCATCTTCAATCTTGCGATACGTCAGTTCGGCATCCCTCTTGACTGGCGCATCAATCCCCGGCATATCAATCAGTACATTGCCATCTTGTAAGAGGGGATGATTACAGTAATATTCAATTCGCTTGAGAACGGCGCTATTGCTCCCACGACGCGCATAACTAGCCGCTTCCTTAAGATTGGAGAAGTCAAATTGCTCCATTGAGTAGGTAGCATTCGTGACGGTGTGGATGCGATCGCGATTGCTCACAAACCCTTCGAGCAACAAATCCAGCGCTTTCGCTTGCTTTGCTCTTTCTGACTTACTCTCCCCACCTTCCTGCTGGAGAATTGCCATACATCCTCGGCGTAGCATATCAATCACTTCCGGTTGATTAACATTAGCCGTCGTCACTAATCCCAATCGCTGACACAACGCTCCTGCCTGTTCCCGAATCTCCCCCTCACTCAGAAATGTCAGTACTACCCGTTCTTGACTAGGTTCTGCATGAGCGATGTAACATTCCGTACCCGTCGCGTGTCCTTCTGCACTGTAGAGGAGTTCTCGCTCTAACAGTGCATTAATCAGCATCGACTTTCCCGCACTAAAGGCACCCGCAAAGACAATCTCAAATGTAGGAGCGATCGCTTTTCGGAGAGATGCCTGAACCACTGTTACATCCTGCGATGTCCGCAATGATGGCTCTTGATGCAACAGATGTAACAGACTCTCTACCTGTTCTTGCAGATTCTGGCACTGAGATAGCATTGGCGTCATGGTAGTGGATAGCTCCATCCAAAGAGGTGTTTAGGCAGATCTTAGTTCTGCCCTTCTGGAAAAAACACCGTAAAATCAACTACAGTTTGTTGCCTCAGCTCAGGAATTCCGCAAAATCATTCATCAAACTCTATATGTCGTAGGGTGCGTCACGACGCACCCGAAAGAGTGAAGCTACTGCGTAAGTCCTATGGCTTACTGCTTATACCAGGCTTGTCGCCATTGCTTCATTTGGTCAATTTCTTTCTGTTGTGAAGCGACAATATCTTGAGCGAGTTGTTTGATTTCAGGACGCTTAGACTTACTCAAGGCATCTTCAGCCATCACTAGCGCTCCCTCATGGTGAGGAATCATCGCGTTGATGAAGCGCATGTCAAACTCAGCATCGGCTGCGCCTAAATCTCCTTTCATCATCATGCTCTGCATCTGCTCAGGCGACATAGGCATCATGTGTCCCATCTGAGCGTGATATGCCATTGGGGTATCGCTAGCTTTTGGATACCAGGCTTGTCGCCACTGCTTCAACTGGTTGATTTCACGTTCCTGAGCGGCAATGATATCTTCGGCAAGTTTTTTGATTTCAGGACGTTGAGATTTCTCTAATGCTTCTTTTGCCATTTCCACTGCACCTTGATGGTGTGGTGTCATCGCATCAACGAATCGTAAATCGTAGTCAGCATCAGCAGGGCCTAAATCCATAGACATGCTGTGATTCATCCCACTGTCACCACTGCCATGATTCATGCCAGGCATTCCACCCGCATCGCTTGCAGGAGGATTTTGAGCTTGGTTTGAGGGGGTAGAACAGGCTGAGAGAACTCCACCTGTGACAGATGCGATCGCAACAAGGCTAAATGCTAAAAATCCACTTTTCAAGGAGATTGGTTGCATAGGTTTCATCTTCAGATTCATCTAAGACTCAATAAGGCGTTTCCTTCCCTCATTCTGAACCCTCCAGTACACTGGAGTGTCAACCTTCAAGTGCTGTTCTCACGGCTAGGCAATCAGGAAATCAGAGTTATTCCCCCCGTCAGAGGCACTTAAAGGCGATCGCACCGTCAATTTGTTGCAGGTGAGACACAAGGAAAATAGTCTCTGAGGACTACGGCGTAAGAATAGGGAGGAACAATTGTCCTTTTCCTTACCTAATTAAACCCTACTCAATCAGTACCTCAAACAGATCGATCTCAGTTAGATTAGCTTCTCAAACTGATTTGAATGTGCCAATTAAAAAATAGTCCACTAACTCGATTAACTAATTCATTTTAGTGATAGTTCGCTTACTCATTGTCTACCTATATATACGAAGGAAGAACTTCTTCTATCTTTAGAGGACACACAATTCAGAAATTAGTACATAGTCTATAATATAACGCTCCTCTTGACTTTCAAAGAAAGAACCTTATTACAAAACAAGCTGTAATTTCTTGGAACCTTTTGTTTCTTTCCAACGACCTTAGTAGTAACAACGCAAAAATACACTCTACCTGTTGATGAAAGGAACTATGAAACGCACACTTAAGTCTGTTCTAACTCTCTCGGCATTAGCCACTGTTGTAATCGCTCCTGTTTTGCTATCTGCTGGTAGTGCTTCTGCTAAGCCTGCTGGAACAGATGCAAACTACATCGGCGCTGGGGTTGCAGCCGGTGTTACTAACGGTGGACAAGATGGTGATGCGGCAACTTTTGGTGGCAACATTCAAGGTCGTATCACAACTGATAAAGCTCCTGTTTCTGTACGTGGTTCTGTACTATTTAGTGATGAAACCAGTGCAATTATCCCCATGGTTTCCTACGATGTTCCTGTCACTAATAATGCAAACCTTTACGTCGGCGCTGGCTATTCCTTTGTAGAAGAGAATGGAAAACCAACACCTTTAGGTAACCAAGATGCTCCTGTAGTTTCAGTAGGCGCTGAAGCACAAATTGGTCAAAACATTGTTGTTTATGGTGATACCAAAGTAGGCATTGATGCTTATCAAAACAGCCCTAATACTGCTGTGAGTGTTCAAGCTGGTGCTGGTTTCCGCTTCTAAATTCACTAGCGATTTTTTGGAATAAGATTTCAACTAAAGGCGCTCTAGCGAATTTGGAAATAATTGAGGACAGGTTTTTATAAAACCTGTCCTTTTCGCTCTATTTAATGTTAAAAAAAATTATATTAAGCAACCGCTGAAAATACTCTCTTTAGAGAAAAGGCATTTAGTTCTCTATGTGAGAGCTAAGTTGTTAACTACCCTTCATTAAAAATTGCTAAGATGCGCCCTGTCTGTAATAATTATTGAAGAAAACTGTCGTTACAGTTAAAGCTAGTCTCTATTACAAGGCTACGCTTAATCAGTAATGCTAAGCCAGCCTCTTCGGCAAGCGTGAAGCAATCGCTTAATGAGGCGGTTCTGTTGTGGGTTTATTTTAGAGTCTCGGCTGATGGATTGAAGCTGATGGAGATGGAATCGAGAGATTTGACGAGAACACAGAGACTGGCTGTATATTTGCTCAATGCCTGGAGAAGAATCCATTAAAGAGTGCATGATTAAACTCAGAAAACTATTTTTTTTAAATGGGAGCAATTTATAGTTTTTTGCTCATGACTATAGTTTGTTATTTTATTCAACACGGATCTTCTGTCGTCAGAGAGATTTAGAAAATAATTCGGACAATAAAAAACTTGGTTTGCTGAGCATTCTGTCTAGATGATTAAGATGTTAATGCTGACCATCAAAAAGGTAGAGATAAAACTCTACAAAGCCGTATATAAATGTAACTAAATGTTGAGGTAAGAGGAATCTTATAGGATTGGCAACAGCCTAGCGCCTATAACCTATCTTGAAAGTTGGAATGGGGAATATAACGTTTGATTTCCGCAGCACTTCTAAAGTGGCTCGTAGGGCTGACGAACCAGGATGACTCGCTAGTAATGTTTTGCTGAAGTCGGTAAACTATCAAAAACCCTAGCTGTAGGGTTTTTGGGTTAGGCGGCTAGCGGCTATAGTACAGATTTTAGGATTTCTTTCATCCTTTCCCTTCATTAGGAAAGCTAACATAGCTAAGATTAAGATCTATAGTAATCACCAAAATTCCGCTCGGTTTACCGGGAATAACGTACACTTGTTCAGACTTGTAGCTCCAATGGTTAACTCTCAGATTTCCTCAGGCCGCAAACTATCTAAAGTAGAAGGACTTAAAGAACGCAGCAACTTCTTGCGTGAACCGGTGGCGACTGAGCTGCTGCAAGACACGACTCACTTTAGTGAAGATGCTATTCAAATTCTTAAATATCATGGCTCTTACCAGCAAGACAACCGGGATAATCGAGTTAAGGGTCAGGAAAAAGACTATCAGTTCATGCTACGCACCCGCAGTCCGGGTGGATTTATGCCGCCTGAACTGTATTTGACCCTCGACAAGTTATCAGAAGAGTATGGTAATCATACACTACGGGTTACAACTCGCCAAGGCTTTCAGATTCACGGCATTCTGAAGAAAAACCTGAAAACGGCGATCGCATCCATTATCCGCAACATGGGTTCAACGTTAGGCGCTTGCGGTGACTTGAACCGCAACGTCATGGCTCCCCCAGCCCCTTACAAAAATCGGCCAGAATATTTATATGCCTGGGAGTATGCCGATAAAATTGCCGACCTCTTGACTCCTCAAACAGGTGCTTATTATGAGATTTGGCTCGATGGTGAAAAGGCAATTAGCGCCCAAGAAGACCCAGAAGTAAAGGCTGCGCGTCAGCGTAATGGCAACGGCACCATCTTTCACGATAAAGAAGAGCCACTCTACGGGGAACACTATATGCCCCGGAAGTTTAAGTGCGCGGTAACGGTACCGGGGGATAACTCGATTGACCTCTACACGCAAGATGTCAGCCTGGTTGTGATTACGAATGACCAAGGGGAACTGGAAGGATTTAATGTTCTTGCAGGTGGTGGTTTAGGGCGTACTCACAATAAAGAAGATACGTTTGCCCGGATGGCGGACGCAATCGGCTATGTGTCGAAGGATGAAGTCTACGACTTGATGAAAGCGATTGTGGCGACGCAGCGTGACTATGGCGATCGTGTTAATCGTCGTCATGCCAGGATGAAATACCTGCTTAATGATTGGGGTGTGGATAAGTTCCGGGAAACGGTTGAGGGTTACTTTGGTAAAAAGATTGCTCCCTACAAGCCGTTACCAGCATTCAAGTATCAGGACTACCTGGGGTGGAATGAACAGGGAGACGGCAAACTGTTTCTAGGGATTTCGATTGAGAATGGTCGGGTGAAGGATGAAGGGAACTTCCGACTCAAGACGGCTTTGCGAGAAATCGTTCAGCAATTTGCCCTACCGATGCGGCTTACAGCAAACCACAATATCATCATCTATGATATTGAACCGGAACAGCAGTCAACGCTTGAGCAACTTCTTGACCAGCACGGTGTCTCGATTACTCCAGAAACAATTAACCCCTTGGCGCGCTACTCGATGGCATGTCCAGCGCTACCCACTTGCGGTTTAGCGATCGCAGAATCAGAACGGGTGCTTCCTGGGATGATTGACCGAATTCAGGCACTATTGGACAAGCTTGGTTTAGAAAAAGAGCAATTTGTCGTGCGGATGACGGGTTGCCCGAATGGTTGTGCAAGACCTTACATGGCTGAGTTAGGATTTGTTGGCAGTGCGCCCGATACTTATCAAATTTGGTTAGGGGGTTCAGCCGATCAGACACGGTTAGCAGAACCTTATACCGATCGCGTATCATCTCATGAGCTGGAATCCTTTCTGGAACCAATTTTTGCTTACTTCAAGCAAGACCGCAAGCCCGAAGAATCATTTGGAGATTTTTGCGATCGCGTTGGTTTCGAGGCAATCCGCGAGTTTACTGTTGCTTATGAGTCTCCAAAACTGAACTTGCAGTCTGATACTGGCTTGGTGAATGAAGTCGTCCTGCCAGAACCATCAATGACAAAAGTTAACGGTAAAATTCGTTATCGAATTGGCGTTCGGGATGAACTTTATGAGCGTGTAAAGGCAGCCGCCGCACAGGAAGGTAAGTCTATGACTCAGTTAACAACGGAAGCTTTGGAAGCTTACTTAAAGAAAAAGTAAAACGCTTAGAGACTTCCTGAACAAATTTAATTTCTGCACCGTTGAAGGGGAACAGTAACTTTGTTCCCCTTTAATCATTAGTCATCAGATTAAGGGCACTTCCCTATCCTCAAGAGATTATCGTGTATTGAAGTAAGTTGCCGTAATCCTGCGAAGATTCTTTATGGAAGAATTATTAGAACTCAAAGACTTGTTGCTAAAAGGTGACATCTCAGGTGCGATCGCGATTGTTGAAGAACTCGAAGAGATGAGCAAAAATGACATCATTGATCGAATTCGCAGTTATGCTGTAATTCTGTTGCTGCATCTAATTAAACAGCAAGCAGAGAATCGCACAACTCGCTCTTGGGAAGTTTCTATCCGCAATTCTGTTCGAGAAATTCAGAGAAAAAACAAGCGCCGTAAAGCTGGGGGTTATTATTTATCTACTGAAGAGTTAATTGAAACCCTAGAAGAAGCGTATCTAAATGCCATTGATGAAGCTTCTTTAGAAGTAGAAGAAGGACGTTATTTACCAGATGAATTAGAGCAACTGGTTAATAAAGAGGAAATTCTGAATCGCGCTTTGGCTTTAGTTTTACCAGCAGAGTGAAAGAGCGATCGCACGACATTATTTACCACATTCAAAAACATGATCGCTCTTTACTGCAAGATATAAAACTAACTCAATCCCCAAAAACAACGGAGTGCCAAGCCTTACGCTGGTCGCCTGTATTATCAAACATCACATGCTTAACAATGGTGTACTCTTCTAGCGCATACTGAGACATATCCTTACCAAAGCCACTTTGCTTGAAGCCACCATGGGGCATTTCACTCGCAATTGGAAGATGGTCATTCACCCAAACCGTACCCGCTTCAATAGCCGCTGTTACTCGCATTGCCCGTTGCACGTTGGTTGTCCAAACACTCGCGGCTAAGCCATAAGGGATATCATTGGCTAGTGCGATCGCATTTTCCTCATCTGTAAATCGATTCACCACAACAACGGGACCAAAAATTTCCTCTTGGACACAGTTCGCATCTTGAGGGGTTTCCACCAAAATCGTTGGCGGATAGAAAAAGCCATCGCCATCAGGTAACTCACCACCCGTGGCAATCTTAATCCCCTGTTGCCGCGCTTCCTCAACCAAACCATGCACCTTGTTCCGCTGCACCGCACTCACCAGAGGACCAATATCCGTATCCGCATCAAACGGTTTGCCCATCCCTATTTGCTTCGTTAACTCCGTAAAGCGTTCTAGGAATTGGTCAAACACTTCATTCTGGACATAAAAACGAGTCGCTGCCGTGCAATCTTGCCCAGTGTTCATATACGCTGCCGCAACTGCACCTTGGGCACAAGCCTCAATATCTGCATCAGCAAACACGACAAACGGTGCTTTGCCTCCCAATTCCAGTGTTACCCGCTTCGCCCGTTGACTGGCTAACTCCATCACACGCTTACCAGTACGGGTGCTACCTGTGAAGGTAATCATCCGGGTATCTGGATGATTACAGATTGCCTCTCCCACCGCAGCTTCTCCAGTAACAACATTGATGAGTCCGGCTGGAAGCCCTGATTCTAGAGCAATTTTGGCAAGTTCAATTGTAGTAGTAGGGGTATTCGGTGCGGGTTTAATCACGATGGCATTCCCCGCCGCCAAAGCAGGACCAATTTTCCAAGCTGCCATCATAAACGGGTAGTTCCAAGGCGTAATCGCACCAACGACTCCTATCGGTTCCCGGCGAATCATACTGGTGTAACCACCAACATAACTTCCTGCTGCCGCCCCTTCTTGATGACGCACAACAGAAGCAAAGTAGCGAATATTGTCAATGGAAAAGGGAATATCTCCACCTTGACTTAATTTCAGGGGCTTCCCAGTATTTACGCTTTCTAGTTTGGCTAAATCTTCGGCTTTTTGTTCCAGTGCGTCAGCAAATTTAAGCATTGCTAGACTACGTTCACCGAAAGATACCTGCGCCCATTCCTTTTGCGCCTGTTTCGCCACAGTAACGGCTTTATCAACATCTTCAGGCGTTCCCATTGCCACTGTTGCAAAAACTTGACCTGTAGCAGGGTCAATTAAATCTTGACTACCACTGGTAACCTCTTGGTCACCAATAATCATTGGATAGTGAGTTTGTTTTTCCATTTTTACTGTTTGATTTGAATTAATTTCTAAGTAAGTCGGCATTAATATTTGTCGTTGAGGCAAGGCAGAAGGCAGAAGGCAGAAGGCAGAAGGGAAAGTATTTTAGTCTCTTAACATTTGTTGAAATACCTTCGTTTGTTTGTGCTTACCTACTTACTGCCTTACTTATTACTATTGTTATTGTTTAGAACATCTGAACAATAAAGTTTTGTAAGGTTGGATTCCAGTAAATTGAAACTCAAAGATAACGTTCCGGCATCGGCTGTTCGTCAACTTTATAAACGCTAAAACCACGCTTGATATAGTTATCCAATGCGTAAGGACTATCTAAGTTACAGGTGTGAACCCAAAGGCGTTTAGCACCATTATTCCAGGCTTGGGTGATGCCGTAACTGAGTAAGTGCTTGCCTAACCCTTTGCCCATGTAGTCAGGGCACAAGCCAAAATAAGCAATCTCGGTTGAGTCGTCCGATTGTGCTAATTCAACGTAACCTGCTGGAACATCTCCCACATACAAGACATGAACACTGATGTCGGGGGCAGCTAAAAGTGCTTCAAGTTCAGGTTCAGCGAGTAAAAGGCGATCACGCCACTTCCACTGTTCCCCTACTGAACTATACAAGAAGCGGTAAAACGCGACATCTGGTTCCTCCATTGTCTCCACACTCAATCCGCTACAGCCCTCTAAGAAGGCTGGACGAAATTGGTTTTCATCTGTCATCTGAAGATAAGTTGTTACCAAAACATCAGGGATAGTGCTTGTTGTGGCAGACATCTTAAGGTTTCGCCTCCGGTGGAATCACAACACAGTCGTTGATACTCCAGTACAGGGAGAGAGAAGAATCTTTCGTATAACTTTCCCTTCCTCCCAACTGAGTAACGGTAAGAGTACCGATACCCGTAGTTACCCGATACTCAACCAGTTGACCAATGTAGGTGATGCTGTCAACTTTGCCTGTAGCCTGATTGACAGCTTCTGGATGAGAGCCAATGTAAAATTGTTCTGGTCGAATCATCAACGTCACAGTTTCACCTGTTGTTGGCTGGGAGTTGTGAGAAATCGCCCGAAGTTTCACGCCGTTGACATCAACGACAATCGCCTCATTGCCAGTTTCTAAAACTGTTCCAACTAGAAAATTTGCCTTGCCAATAAACTGGGCAACAAAGCGAGTTTTAGGACGGGAGTAAATTTCCTCAGGTGTGCCAATTTGCTCAACTTTGCCATCATGCATGACAGCAATGGGATCGCTTAATGCCAGTGCTTCCTCTTGGTCATGCGTCACGTAAATAAAGGTGATATTAGTCTTACGCTGCAATTCGCGTAACTCTTCCCTGACTCCCTCCCGAATCTTGGCATCCAATGCTGAAAGGGGTTCATCCAATAGCAGTACTTTAGGACGATTAATCAAGGCGCGTGCTAAGGCTACCCGTTGCTGCTGTCCACCGGAAAGTTGAGAGGGAATGCGATCGCTTAATTCCTCAATCTGAAACATCCTCAACAACTCTCCCACCCGACGCTTTATTTCGTCTTTCGCTACACCCTGCACGGATAGCGGATAGGCAATATTCTGCACCACATTCATCTGGGGAAACAGGGCGTATTTTTGAAAAACTGTATGGACATCTCGCCGATAAGGTGGCTTCAGCGTCACATCTTCCCCACTTAGGAAAACCTGCCCATATTCAGGGATTTCAAAGCCACCAATCAAGCGTAACGTTGTTGTCTTTCCGGAACCACTCGAACCCAATATCGAGAAAAATTCACCCGCTTGCACATCCAATGTTACATCCCGGACGGCGTAGACATCTCCTTTAGAAGACGGATAAATCTTACTAACACCTTCAAGAGAAACAAGCTTTTGCAGATGAAATTTTGCTTCTTGATGAGGCATAGAGTTTTGTTTTAAAAATGAATCCATATTGGCTGCCTTAATCTAGAATTGAAGACTAAAGAATTTAGGAAGTAACATGGGTATCTACCAAAAATTAGCAACTGCTACTACTGGCATAGCCCTAAGCTTAATTGCTATTGAATCAAATTCTGCAAAAGCGGCGACAATTACCTATGACTTTACAGTAGACATAGTTGAAAGCGAACTGCTCAATAATAATTTACTTATATCAGGTTTTTTCAGCTACGATGACTCAACGATACAAGGAACTGGAAGCGAAACAATTCCCGTAATTTTAGCGACGCATATCACCCGATCTAAAAACTTTCCCGACTCTCCTGGATTTATTATTACGTCAGATGATTTGTATGGAGGAGGTGCTCCTGTCTTCCGCAACCAAGCCAATGTTTTATTAGAAAATAGAATGTTTAACGGTTTCCAATGGGATTTAGGAATTAGAAGATTTGAATTCAACATTAATAATGAAGAGTACAATAATCTTTATTTTGCAAGTAGACCGTGTATAGATCCAATTGAGCTATTTTGCAGATCTACAGGAATTGTATCTTACACATTACGTGAAGAACCTGCCGCCTCTGTTCCAGAATCTAGAGGGATAACTGGTATTTTGTTGCTAGGTTTAGGTTTAATTTTGAAGAAAAATAGACATTTCTGCAAAGCAAGTTAACGTCCAAATTAAGCTTGTAAATCCTAAGTATTTTCACGACTTGTAACGGCTTGGTTGAGTAAAACTAAAGCCATACTAGCCAGCAAAACTAATGTTGCTGCCGCCGCAATCTCCGGTGTGATATCTGTTCGCAACCTTGCCCAAATTTCCATTGGCAGGGTATTTTCGCGTCCTGTCAGGAAGATAGTAACAATAACCTCATCAAACGAAAGCGTAAATGCTAACAAAGCTCCAGATATCACGGCACTACGAATATAAGGGAAGATAATATCCAAAAATACTTGCTTGGGTTTTGCCCCTAAATCATAAGCCGCTTCTTCCAGCATTCGCGGAAACTGAGTTAAACGGGCAAGAATTGGTCCCATCGCCACGGGCAAACCAAAAACTAGATGTCCGAGAATCACAGTTATCAAAGACAGTTCTAGCCCAAGATTAGAAAAGTAGGCAAGCATTGCGACTCCCGTCACTACCCCTGGCAATAAAATGGGTAAAGTGATAGCAATCCGAAAAGCACTTTTTCCAAAAAATTGATAGCGATAGATGGCAAAAGCGGCTAGTAATCCCATCAGCGTTGCCAAAACTGTTGCTACTGCTGCAACTTGTAGAGAATTAATTAATGCTTCCCTAAGTGAGGCATCACCAAAAGCAGTACTGTACCAGTTGAATGTCAAACCTTTGATAGGCAAAGACAAGATTTTTGAGTTGTTGAAACTTAGCAAAATAAGGACAACAATGGGCAAGTAGAGAAAAATATAAACTCCGATTGTCCAAGAAGCTAGTAATAATGGCTTTCGTGTAGTTTGTCTCTGCTGTAAGGGTTCAGCAAGTGTTGTCTCGACTTGACTATTCAATTCACTTGTCATTTGAGAAGGTTTTAATATACATATAATCCAAAACCCTAAAAGTTGTCCAAAGCACCCCGCCTCAAAACTAATGCTAGTGCTGAGAAAACCATGATGATTACAAACAATGTAAAGGCAGCACCCAGTGGCCAATTATAAGCAACACCAAACTGAGAAGAAATCACGTTACCCAACATCAAACCACTAGTACCACCAACTAAGCTAGGGGTAATAAAATCTCCCATGGTGAGGGAAAATACACTAATAGCACCTGCCCAGATTCCCGGCATCACCAACGGTAAGACGACTCGTCTAAAAGTGGTAAAAGGTCGAGCATTTAAGTCAGCAGATGCTTCTAATAAGTCCCTCGGCAAACGCTCAAAGGCTGTAATAATTGGCAAAATCATAAATGGTAGCCAAACATGAGCAAATGTTAGGATTGTGGAAAATTGATTGTAGAGAAAAATCTGGCTTGGTTCTTTCAGAATTCCTAAAGATAGTAAAGCACTATTTAAAACACCGTTGTAGCCTAAGATAACTTTCCAGGCGAACACCCTTACTAGATAACTCGACCACAGAGGTAAAATAACTAGCGTTGTCAAGACTGAACGATAACGTCCTCCGTATTGCCCAATGAAGAAAGCAATGGGTAAAGCAATGACAGCATCGATAAGAGTAACACTTAGGGCAGTTGTGATCGTTCTTAAAATTACGGTGCGATAGGCAGAACTCCCTAAAATTGTTTGGAAGTTTTTTAAGCTAAATTTATACAGGATATCAAAGTCTTCTAACCGCCAAAAGCTGTAAGAAATTAAAATCAAAATTGGGATGAAATAGAGCAGTGCTATCCCAATCAATGGTGGCAGCAATGTAGCATAAAGCCCAGCTTTTCTAAGCTTTTTACGTGGTCTTTGAGACAATGAACTATTAGAAACTGCCAAGATAACCTTCCTGATGCTGATAGCTGACGGCTTCCTACTATAACTATCTATCAAGTACGGATTTCATTCCAGAGTTGTACCCACTTCTCGTAATTTTTGACACTCTGCCACATTGCAATTTCTTCATGCAGGGAGAGGTCATCCATGTACAATTCCTTAGCCCGTTCTGAACCAACAGCCTTAACTCCCAATTCTGTTGCTCCTGAATATCCTGTCACATCCATGACACCTTTTTGACCTTCCCCACTCAGAATAAAATCAATCCATTGGTATGCCGCATCCGCATTACGAGAGTTCTTGGAAATCATCCAGGAATCTGTCCAACCCGTTAGTTGACCTTTAGGGCTAACGGAACCGATGGGAAAGTTGGCTTCTTTTAGCTGAGTGTAGGTAAGAGGCCACGCATGGGCAATTTCGACTTCACCGGATTGGAATAAATTCGCTAATTCTCCTGCTGTTGTCCAGAATTTGCGAATGCTGGGGCGTAGTTGCAAAAGCTTTGCTTTCACTTTAGCTAAATCATCATCACTTAGATTGTAAGGGTCTTCCATACCCAGCCAAAGCGCTACATCAGCGATTGTCATGGGGTTATCTGGAATTGTTACCTTCCCTGCATATTTTGGATCAAATAGGATATCCCAGGAAGTCGGTGCAGGGACAACATCCTTGGTGTTATAAACTAGGACGTTTGGACCCCAGGCAAAGCTAACACCATAAGGCTTACTATCAAACGTGTTCCAGGCGGCTTTTTGGAAGGGCGAGAACACAGCCTCATAATTTTTGAGCTTGCTGGTATCTATGGGTTGAACTAAGCCAGCTTTGTAAAGGCGTTCTGTAATATCACCTGAGGCGGAAACAAGATCGTAATTTCGTCCACCGCTTGCTCGAAACTTGGTGAACATTTCATCGCTAGAACCAGCGTAGGTTGCTTTGACGCTGCAATCTGTTGCTTCCTCGAACCTCTGAGCAAAAGACGAATCTGTATATCCTTCCCAAACAATCGCACTTAGTGTGCAAGGCTTAGCTTGTGCTGTAGGAACTCCTAATAGGAAAGTCCCCATTAAACTGACTAGAGCAACAACAAGAGCATTGATTAAACGATGCTTCATTGCTTTTTTATCCTCCTTATTGATGCCACTCCCTCTAAGCGTTTCATCACGATGAAACTTGACTGCTAAAACAGGAGTTCGTTGTGCTATTTATGCGGCTTAGCTTTGGGGCTTTCCTCAGTAGTAAACCCAGACACATAGAATACGCCGAGAAGGTATTCTTACTTCAGTATCAGGGTTAACTGTATTAATACCAAAACTCAGTTATTTGGGTTAGATGAGTCAGCCTGCGGTGATTTCAGTACCGTGGGAATCTTGGCAATAATCGCACCTGCAATCTGTTCTGGTGTCTCAGTAGCGCTTACTGGGATGTGGAGGTCGGCTTCAGCATAGAGGAGATTCCGCTGGTTAAGAAGCGTTTGTAGGGCTTGTGCCGGATTCGCATCTTGCAGAAGAGGGCGACTTGTATCGTTTTGGAGACGCTCAACCAATACTTCTACGGGTGCATCCAGCCAGACAATCAAGCCGTGATGTAAATAACTCCAGTTCAGGTGTCGCAGTACGATGCCACCACCTGTAGCAATTGCCAACTTAGTATAAGCCGATAATTCCGATAGTACTTGAGATTCCAACTGCCGAAAGGCATCTTCACCATCATCAGCAAAAATCTCATTAATCGTTTTACGGGCAACTTTCTCAATCAAGACATCTGTATCAAAAAATTGGTAGCCTAGCTTATTGGCTAGTAGCTGTCCTACCGTTGTTTTTCCAGCACCCATCATGCCAATGAGAAAAACGTTGAGTCCTTGTAATAAGTTGTTCACAATCAAGAGGTTATTAGTTTTTAGTTGTTAGCTAAACCTGGCTATCTATGAATTAATCAGCTTTTTGGTACTACATCCTCATTCGTTGCGGCTAAGCTTGTTAAGGTTCCATTTTGATTTGTTGCCGCTGGTTTACTCTGGTTGTCGTTGAATAGCAAGCTTGTGAGAGTACGCCCAACGAGCAAGGCAACGTCCTTTGCACTCATCTCTTGTACCATTTGGTCAGTTAATTTTTGAATGACATAGACTTTAAGGAGAGGGGATTGTGTAAAGCTAGTGGACTTTCTTTCAATAAGCGATCGCCTTTGCAAGGACTCCAACGCTTCTAACCTCTGCCACTTTGACATACCTGATACAAGCGCCTCTGACCCTACAGGTAACATCTCCAAGCGTGGCTCTATCGCCAATCCATACATCAGTTGCTTTTCTATAGGCGAAAGGCGATTGAATTGCTGGTCTAATAGTTCGCGGATATCACCAAAAACAATCGTACCTTCTGTCAAAAATTCTGTAACATCCCCATCAAAGATATCTTGAATCGTTGTTGCAGCAATTTTGATGAGTAATGGATTATTGGCGTAAAGCCTAACGATTGACTCCTGTTCAGGCTCTAAACCAGATTGACATTTGATTTGAAAAAGCTTGATACATTCTTCCGTATTTAAGCCATCTAATTGGAATGTGCGAATAGGTAGTTTTGTTCCTGCAAGAATTGCAATGTCTTTTGGTTTTTCTCGACTTGTGACTAAACAACAGCTTTTGTGGCATTCTTCTCCCAGACGTGTAAAGAGATGCCCATAGGCTTCATAGCCTTCACGATACCCTCCAGCGAGTTCATGAGGGCGCAAAATTGCTTCCACCTGATCTAAAACAAGTAAACACCGATGCGATCGCAAATACGCCATCAACCAGGAAATTTTCCCTCCCACTGTGATGGGTAGACTGATAGGCTGTTGTTCACCCAGTGATTGAACAAGGTCTTCCAAGAAGTCTTCTAGTCGTGGAGATGACCGAAGGCTGCGCCAAATAAGAGACTCAAACTGCGGGGCTGCTTGTTCGGCTAACTTGGTAGCCAGAGCAGTTTTTCCAATCCCTCCCATCCCCAAAATCGCAATTAAGCGACAGCCCTCTTCAACAATCCACTCATTTAGCTGAGTCAGTTCCTTCTGGCGTCCATAGAAGACTTCAACCGCAATCCCTCCCTGCCACTCCTGATACTTATCAATCGCCTGCCTAACGTCAGTTGAGGGTTGAGAAGATTCAGGTTGGTAATCAGCTACACCTTGTTGACCATAGGGTAGCTTATAACCAGCTTTCTCCAGCAGATTCGTGATGCGGCTCCAGTTCTTAATCGCCATCCCCGACCCGCCCTGTTGAAGCAGCAAGTCCTGAATGTATTTGTACAGCCCATTAGATAAATAGACCCTTACCGCGCTGCTACTACCACTTTTGTATACTTGAGCGGCAATCTCCGCAGGGCTGTAGCCACAAAGCAATCCTCTCAAAAATTTCTTCTCAACTGGTGTTAGACCCCTACCCTTAGCAACGGCAAGGTCTACATAGAGCTTTTCCAGATTCCAGTTGTTTGCCGCTTCTGTAAAGTTCGCTTCAAGCTGCTCATCAGTAGATGCCATTGGCTTGCCAGGTTGTCAAATACCAGATTGTTAACGATTCACTCTAACAAAGTAACAGGGACATCATAACGAATTTGCTAACGTTGGTTAGCTGCTAGAGAGTGCCTACTTTGGTTATGCTAAGCTTCAGCAATACTTCATCTATACTTGATATGAGCTTTGCATAAAATTCATCATAGCTTGCGACAAGTACTAGAGATGAAGTTATTGAGCGTCTATTGTCTTGAGGCTTCTGCCAATGAGGGGGCTACTCTTCTAGAGGACGGTCGATATTTACCGTCAAGCTCCTTAACAACTTCTAAGACTTAACGTTTCAAACTGTTGTCAATATAGGGTGACAAAGCATATGCTCATGATTCGTAACGTTGTCCAACAGGCAATTGCTACCGGGTATTTGACGATAGAGGCAGAGGAGCAATTGCGACAAATGCTGGCTAAAAAGTATGATCGGGAAGATTTAAGGGCTTTTATGAGCTTACAGCAAGCAGCTATGGCAGGCTTGGTAAAGCAACAGTCTCGTGAACTCCTGCACTCATAGATTTTGTAATCACAATCAGGAGCCAGATCAATTCCGTTTGAATACTGCTCCTATTGGAAGCTGCCACTTGATTTAGGGAAGTTAGCGATTTTTGCTAATGGTTTCAGTCGCAACAACTATAGGCGAAGGATGAAAAATAGAATGGAATCATTAGAGCTTCGCTAGCGCCGTCTCGTGTCTCGATCATCATCATCAAACTCTTCATCATCTTCAAAACCCCAATCCTCTTCATCGTCCTCCGGTTCAACGGGTTTTTGAAAGGGTGGCGTAATCACCCGATAGTTGGCATCATAAACCGCATCAGCTCTGCCAACACCTGACTCGTTTTCATCCCGGTAGCTGTATGAGTAGACAGAACCTGTTTGGGAAGTAGATTTTGGCTCTTGCTTCACTTCATAATTTGTGCGATCGCCTTGTGGGGTACTTCTGGAGTAATTACGATTCGCCTCTTGGTTTACTGAAGTTGATGCGGCTGGCTCTTCATCAAAATCCCAGTCCTCATCAATACCCTCTTCCCAATCCGATGCCTCGCTTCTACTAGTTGGTGTTTCAGGAGGGGGAGGGGGTGGGCTGTAGCGAGTTTGAGTCTCCGGTTCTGGTTCTGGAGTTTCCCGCGAAAAAGAACGGCTTCGAGGCGGTACCTCAGTGCGTTCTGCCACACGCCGAGATGAAGAACCTTCGACAAGAGAGTTCAACAGTTGCAGGAAAAAACTAGTTGCTACTCCAGCCGCAAATGCTCCTCCAATCCATGTGGCTAATGGCTGGGCAGGCGTTGTCACCCCCAAAAACACAAGCGGCAGTACTGGCGACAAATTGGAAAAGGCAAACAAGGTCACTCCGCCCACCAGTGACAACAGCAGTACAATCCGAATTACAGGCATTTTAAGAGTTATGAGCTTTGAGTTGAGTTAGGAAGGGGTCAGCAATTACTATCTTGAGAAAATACTAGAAGTTGGATTCTAACTCTAGGGTACTGCTTTAATCCCCACTCATCACCCACAACTCCTCAATGCCCCTGCCAACGATTAATTGGAATACAGTCAATATCCAACTGATCTAAAGTCCGCGCCACAACAAAATCCACTAAATCTTCAATTGTTTGAGGATGGTGATACCAAGCGGGGATAGCAGGAACAATTCTTACCCCTGCTTCTGCCAGCGTGGTGAGGTTGCGGAGGTGAATCACGCTCAAGGGTGTCTCACGAGGGACAAGAACCAGATTTCGCCCTTCTTTGAGTTGAACATCGGCTGCGCGTTCTAGCAGGTCAGAACTTAAACCAGTGGCAATTTTTGCTACGGTACTCATACTACACGGGATAATCACCATCCCTAACGTCCGGAAAGAGCCGCTAGCGATCGCCGCTCCGACATCCCCCCAGCGATGACAACTTAGTTTGCCGCCTGTAGGCACTCCAGCTTGTTGACGCCAAAATTGTTCCTGTTGGTCAGGTTCTGGCGGCATCCGAATGTTATCCTCGGCTTGCCACACCATGTAGGCTGATTTCGAGGCTACAAGGTCAATGGTATAGTCAGCCTCTAAGAGAAACTTTAAGGTTCTCACCGCATAAATTAAGCCAGAAGCACCCGTAACACCAAGAATTAGGGGTTTAGTCTGTTGTCCGTTGTCTGTTGTCATTTATCGTTAGTTGTTGCTTGTTATAGCAGTAGCCACTTAGGTTAGGACATCGATAGGAGGCTATGAGCCAGCCGTAGCCGGAGCCTCCAAGAGCTGAAAGCTGACTGCTGAAGAGCTATAGTTGTTAGTTGTTAGAGGGGTAGCTGTTTAACAACTAACAACTGGCGTTTGAGGACTGGCCAATGTGACAAATGACTTACTCCTCTAAATCTTCCTTGCGGGCAATGCTACCGCCACCAACGGTTACGAGGTCGATTTGCTGGCGATAGTAATCAACGCTCTTCACTTGGACTTCAACGCGATCGCCTAGTCGGTAAGCGGTGCGGTTTTTCCGACCTACCAAACAGGCGTGGCGAGAGCGATACTCATACCAGTCATCTTTAAGAGAGCTGACGTGAACGAGTCCTTCAACGAGCAAGTCTTCAATTTCAACAAAGAAGCCGTAGGACTGCACCCCAGTAATCAATCCACTGAAGACATCCCCTGTACGCTCTTTCATCTGCTCAGCTTTCTTTAAGCCCTGCAAATCAATCTCCGCATCAGCCGTAAGCTTCTCACGGTCATTGAGATGGGGAACCAGGGTTGTCGCTTGAGTTTCCAACTCTTGCTGCGTCTCTGGTGGTAAAACATTCCAGTTGACGTTACCGTGGCTGCTGCTATGGGTGAGTGTAACGCGATCTTTGGAACGGGTAGAACGGCGATCGCGTCCTTGGTCAAACATTTCCAGTAGCACCCGTTGCACAAACAAATCGGCATAGCGCCTTAAGGGTGAACAAGCGTGGGTATAGCCACTATCTAATGCTAGACCAAAGTGAAATCCCGGTTTAGAGCTGTAGCCCACTGGCTTTAGAGTTGACTGCAATAAGTAAGTCAACACTTTTGGCGCGGTTGATTTGGCAAACAGTTGGGTAAAGCGTTGGTAGTCCTGAGGCGTAACCTCTTCCTCCTGCTCTAGCTGCATATCTAGCTGAAGATTGTTGCCCAGCTTGATCAAGTCCTGAAGCTCATCGGCATCGGGTGGAGATTGTACGCAGTAAATCCCTGGCAAAGCTAATGCCTGCAAATGAGAGGCGACAGTTTGATTCGCTAATACGGCTAATTCAGCTAAAAGCGATCGCACTGGCAGTGAGGAGGAAGCCACTAACGCTCCCAGTCTTCCTTCATCTTTATAAGGGTAGGGGTACTGATTGTCAGTGATACTGAATTCAAATGCCCCCCGTTGCTGTCGCTGGGCTTTTAGAGCAGGACTGATCGTAAAAAATAGCTGGTTGAGCATCTCAGCAGCATCGCTTACCTCTGAGTTTGCCTCCTGATGCTGTACCAAAATTAACTGGGCTTGCTCGTAAGTTAGCTGATGGTTGACCTGAATGACTGAAGGTCGAATTTCAAACTCTACGAGTTGACCTGTCTCATCAAGGGTCAGGAGTACAGAAATCGCTAAGCGGTCTTCACCGGGAACCAAAGAACAAAGACGCTCAACCGCTTCAGGCAGCAACGGTAGCAACGTATCTCCTAGATAAACAGCAGTGCCGCGTTTTCTCGCTTCTTTGTCCAACGGCGAGTCAGGCTTAACAAAGCTAGCGACATCAGCGATGTGGACACCTAGCTGCCATCCCGTTTCCGTTTCTTCCAAAGTAAAGGCGTTTTCAACAAGCCCAGCATTACCTGTTTCTGAATTATCCTCAATCGTAATTGTGAGCAGCGATCGCAAATCGAGACGTTTCTTTAAATCCGCCTTGCGTAGCTGTTTGGGAAGTGAGTCAGCGGCTTTGAGGATGTCTTCCGGGAAGTTGCGGCGTAAATCATGCTTACAGCAAACGATATCGGTATCAGCCGCGTCTTCAGCGTCAGTGCCTAGGATGCGGGCAACCCGACCCAGCGGAGGGTAGTGTCCTAAGGGGTAGCGTAATACTTCAACATGAACCAGATTCTCAACCGCCTGCGCTAAGGTTTCGTCATTCGGTTGGAGGTCAAGTTCAAAGAGCAGTCGGTCATCTAAGGGGACGGCTCGATAACCGTTGTCAGTCTGTTTGACTCGCGCCAAGACAGAAGGGTTGACCCGCTCTAAAATTAAGCGCACCTGCCCTTCAGGACTCCGGCGTCGGCTGCCTTCTTTCGTAATCTTTACCAAAACGCGATCGCCATTCCAAGCCGTACTCAGATGGCTCTTCTGAATGTAAATATCATCAGCTCCCTCAACATCTTGAATCGCAAAGCAAAATCCCTTGCTCGAACAGCGCAGCTTGGCTTCAACAATGTCTTCTTCCTGAACCCGTCGGTACCTGCCACGGTCTTTAATTAAGATGCCGACTTTTTCCAGTGCATCTAGGGCAATGTGGAGTTTTTGGAGACAGTCCTCATCCTGACAACCGAGTTTCTTCTCCAAAACCTTAGGAGCGACTAATTTTTCATCTGAGAAATTTGAAAGCAATGTAGCGATTGAAAATTCCATCAACAATCCTTCTTATCTGATTCGTGGTTTTGCTGCTCTTGCCCTGTTGGCAATGCGCTCACACACTGTGACGGTACCTAGGAGAGCACGTAACCAAAGGACTCCACCAGTTGCGATTGGGAACAACAATCCTCGTGGGTGTGGGGAAAGTTGCCTCATCGCTCTCAATTCAAAGTTCAAAATCCAAATACTTTGAACTTTGAATTTTGAGATTAAAACCCCATCCAGGCGGGTAGGGCACTTCACCGGGTTAGGCAAGTAAAGATTCGCCTAAATCGGTTTGCTGACTGTATCTGTTGTCTTCCGAAGTGAGACTGGGAGCCTCAATCCATTACAAGAGAGATGGATTAACTTACTCTTGAAATTGCCCTAACCTTAAGAAAGTGCCGATTTTTACTTGTGTTTCAACGGCAAGGGTCTATTCCTACTTTTCACCACTCTTATCCTGTATGATTACTTCCCACCCCAGCTAACTGCCACAAAACAGGGAACTCAGGATACAGTTATCGGGAAGAAGTCACCAATACTGGGTTAAGAGTGCTTAAACTACCCAGTTTCTAACTAACGGACACATAGTTTGACACACCGCCTTTCAGGGATTGTTACCGCTCTTCGTTCTGGCTCTTCCAATTTTAGATTTTGGATGATTAGACGGCTGGCTTCGTTTCAAGCTCCTGGATTAATCCATGGAAACCTAATCTAAAGTCTTAATCCCGAATCACTCTTCGCGTAGCAGGTGCGGAGCGCGTAGACCTCCGAGAAAGTCCATAGGGTTTAATCCAAACGATTGGGGCTATTTAAGATTGGAGTAGACCGATGGTCTTTTAGCCATCGCGAAGACTTCCAACCCTCACGCCCCAACAATCGTCCATTCAAAATCGGATGAGTCGCTTTGCGGCAAGGGCAATGGGTTACAGTGACAATAGACAGTCTTTATTTATTCTAGGTTCTAGGCGTCCGTTCACAAAATCTGTTCTTGAAAAGAGTGTATGTAGTTTATAGCCATGTGCGCTTTTCTCTTGGCAGTGGTGTAGAAACAGCGCCACGTTTGAAACACGGTGAAACGTTTATGTTTACTCACTTTAGAGTTCGTTATCCTAACGGCAGCCTAGTCACTGAGCTATCAGCAATTGATCATGGTAAGTACATCGTGCGTTGTTTAGTTCAAGATGGGGGAACCACCTTAGTGACAGGTCTTGCTGCTGCCCAAACAGTTGAATTGGCAGAAGATCAGGCAAGAAGCCGCGCTTTAGCGATTTTAGGTATTGACACAACAGCTACTGAGGAAAAGGAAACTCATCTCGCGACTGGTGAGGTGACGGTTCCACTCAACCCAACACTCCATACTTCTCCCACAGTCTCAGACGCTACCGCAGCGCTATCAGAAAGCCTCAAAACAACTCAACCGACTCAACTTCCAGACGCTCCGGTAGACAACAATGCTAATCATATGTCTCCGCTTGAGCCAGCAGAAGTGACCATTCCTCCTGTTGTGGAAGTTTCCACCAAAACCCAGCGTCGGTCAAAGCGCGAGAAAGTGGCTGACGTTACGCCAACAACGCCACTCGTTGATGAAATTCCGTTTGCCGATGAAATTCCCTCAGTTGAGGTTGAACCCTTTGAAGAGGCTGAACCTTCTTTGGTAACAGCAGAGATGTCCCCAACATCGCTAAATGACACTTCAGCCGAGTCTTACTTGCCCAGCGAACCTGAGATAGCGACTAGTGAACCACCCATCCCTAGTACTCCTATTGATTTTTCTGACATCATTGCCAGAACAAATGTGGAACTCAAGCGTTTAGGCTGGACTAATCAGCAGGGGCGCGATTATCTGGTACAAACTTACGGTAAGCGATCGCGTCAGCTCCTAACTGATGCTGAATTACTTGACTTCCTACATCATCTGGAATCTGAGCCGACACCGGAAGATTAAGTATGAAGTGTTGTTTGTTGTTGGTTACTTGTTTTTTGTATTCTTTAACAAACAACAAATAACCAACAACCAAGCAGACAATTCACACCCTTAGTGTTATCTATCCAACCGCAACCGCTGTACGTGTTGCCGAGGGACGACGTTCAATCACTTGGTCAATTAAGCCGTAATCCTTCGCTTCCCCAGGCGACATGAAAAAGTCACGCTCTGTGTCTTCCTCAATCCGCTCCATTGGCTGACCTGTGTGTTGTGCCAAGAACTCGTTAAGCCGCTGCTTGTGGTAGAGAATTTCTCTGGCTTGAATTTCAATATCCGTCGCTTGTCCTTGGGCACCGCCTAGGGGCTGGTGAATCATGATTCGGGAATGTGGTAAGCTCATCCGCTTACCCTTTGCTCCAGCACTGAGGAGGAAAGCACCCATACTAGCGGCTAAGCCCAGACAGATGGTACAGACATCTGGACGGACTTGATTCATCGTATCGAAAATGCCCATACCCGCTGTCACAGAACCGCCGGGAGAGTTGATGTAGAGGTAAATGTCTTTTTCCGGGTCTTCAGCTTCTAAAAATAGCAGCTGAGCAACAATTAAGTTTGCCAAGTCAGAATCAACCTGTTGCCCTAAAAAGACAATTCGCTCCCGTAGAAGACGAGAGTAGATGTCAAAGGCGCGTTCACCACGCCCGGATTGTTCAATAACTGTGGGAATCATGCAGTACAGCCGTTTGTATCTATTTAGTTAGATTGTAGCGATTGCCACGATAGGCTGTTGTTCGTGAAGAAGGGGAGTAGGGTACGCCATAACGTACCTTACAGGTAGAGGTTCTGCGTAAGTCCTGAACTTAGTATCTACGGCACCTCTGACAAAACCTTGGGTGTAATAGGTTTAACCGTTGTCCACGGGAACGATTTGTACTTCCAGTAGAAACCACCTAATACCAACAACACAATCACGAGTGTACCTGTCCCAAGTGGGCTAGGAAGCCAAAACACGGCTTCAATATGGTTCAACTGACCAGGCTTAAGCGTCCACAATAGCTGATGCCCGTTATCGTAGGCTTCTGGGCTAATTGCATTGTCCGCGTTCTGGATACTACGTGCGCCCCAAGGTGTTTCTAAACTAAACTGCAAATTTAACAGTGAGTCGGGGCTAATAATGACGTTGCCATTGCTTGAGAGGACACCTAGCGATCGCAAATCTACGTCATAAGTAAAATGATTGCGATGCCAGAAGAAGAAGTTACCTTGATCAAGGTGGAACTTAGACTCAAAATTGGGTAAATCTACCGCCTCAACTGGCTTAGATTTAGCATCTTTCTTCACAACCGGATTGAAAAACTGGTTAAACTTTGACTCCAGTTCCGCACCGCTACTAAACGGAATGGTGACAATAATCTCCTGATTGGAAAGACGCTTCGTTCTACCCTGAAGCTGCTTCGCCCGCTGCTCAACACTTTTGAGCCATTCCTGTACCTGAGAATTGCTGAAGTTCGTCAGGCGTTCTTCCAGCTTGATATGCTGAACAATCGCGCCGTGATGCTGACCTTCAAAATTTACCCCGACATCGTACCTAACACAACCAGAAAGCAACACCGATGCCAGTAAAATTACCCAAAGCACACGCAAGCGCCCCAGAGTTTGACGGATAAACAACAATACATCAAAAGTCACTCGTTTCACTCTCCTCCCCTCCTTATCGTTCTCGTCTTCGCCGCGCTTGGTTAATGCCTCTTCACACTTCACTCAAAAAACTACTCACGAGCAGCAACGCCTAACTGCCCAAACAAGAGACAGGGTAGATAAGCACCACCACCAACCCATTCCGGCTTATCGCCCAAATCTACCAGATTTTTGAACGCCTCAAAAATACTTCCGGCGACCATCGTATTCTTAACGCGACCAACAATCTCCCCTTTTTCAACCTTATAGCCCAAATCCAGGTTTACCGAAAACTCCCCGGCTAGTTGATTCGATTGACCCGCACCCAGCACTTGATCGACAATTACTCCTTCTTCCATACCTGCTATCAAATCAGCCGTGGAAGTCTTACCCGGCGACATACAGCCATTAACCAACTCGGCTCCTGGACGAGATAATCCACCTCGGAAACCATTCCCCGTCGGGGCACAACCCGCGCGTGCTGCCCAACGACGATCCCAGTAAAACTCTTTTACAACGCCTTGCTCAATCAGCACCTTGCGTGTCGTCGGTGTCCCCTCATCATCAAACGTGCAAGCAGAAGAACCAATACTAGGGTCTTCAAAAACTGTTAAACGCTGATCAAATAGCTGTTCGCCAACTTTACCAGCAAGAGGAGATGCCTTTTGGAAAACCGCTTGACCGGAAAGAATGGTCTTAAACAACCGTCCAATCGTACTCGCCGCTGCTGTGGGGGTAAAGAGTACCGGGAACACGCCACTCTTGATTGTTGCTTGCTGCTCTGATTGCTGATACTTTTGCAAAAGTTTTTGGAGGAGGTGTTCATAGTCAGGGATACCATCGCGCACCACGTCGTAGGTGTAAGCCTGGAGAAAATCTTCCCCTTTAACCAAGTTTCCTGACAGCGATGCACTAACAACCTGACTAAAGCGTGAACCATAAGCGTTGCCCGTCGTCGCAATCTTGACAGCGCCAGAGCGGACATGAAACCCGACATCTACAAAAATATCAGGGTTGTAGGAATGAATCTGCTCAATCAGACGCTCTCCCACCTCTACAAATTCTATAGTTTCCGGTGGTGTGTAATCTGTTTCAGGGGCACTCAGTTGGACATTACTCGCAAACTCAAACTCAGCCGAGTCACCAATTTCTGAAGTTTGCACAGCAGCAGCAACTAAGTCATCTAGTCGGGTTAAATCTGTGGAACTTGCAAATCCGATCCGACCATTACAAATGACACGCAGCGCCACACCCTGAAGGGCTTTTGTGGAGAGTGACTTTAAGCGATTATTTTCAAACTGAATCGGCGTGTCTTGGCTTGAAAGGTAGTAGACTTCAGCCGCATCGACGTGCTGAGTCGCCAGTGTCAAAATCTTCTCTAGCGTTGCATCGCTCACAATCCAGACTCCCGCTTTATCCCTACAGATTTTAACCTGACTTCAATGCCAACAAACTTAATCTCCTCTGCTCCTCCTGCTCCCCTTACTCTCTCTCTCGTCCCTTTCTCTTGTTCCCTCTGCCTTGATTAATCTGCCACAACACTATTCCGCTAATTCCTCCTAGCACTGTAGCCACAGGAATAACTAGGGATAGCTTTGGGTCTATCATCGCTCTTTCTATCGAAACCTGCTGGATAATCATCACAATCAGTCTCACAATTGCGCCAACCCCTACCCCAATCCAGGCTCCAGTTAAGCAAAGGTTAATCAATAAAGATGATTCCAAGGCTCTAGACGTGAGCATTCCTATAACAGCAGCAATAATGAAGCCAAATAAGGCTTCTGTGAACATCACAAAAATTAGCCCAATGATTAAGTCTGCCATGGCAAATCCCTTAAGTTAACCTACCGCCATACCCAACGACTGGGTGTAAGGGCATTCTTCCGGTTCAAAAACTAAACCAAATCAGTCCTGCTACTGTTAGAGTAAGCGCAAGCAGTGCTACCCAGATAAATTGATTATCTTTGGTATTTACCTGAGTGAGATCGACGGGTTTTGGTTCAGGTTGTTCTCGTGGTTTGCGGGTAGCTACAGTGTTAACACTACCCCGACGTTCTTTAGGGTCACTTTCAGCGATCGCACCTAGGTCGGGAATTTTTGTCATCCATTCCGAAGGTCTGGCTAGCTGGGGGGCTTGCAGAATATAAAGTAAGCGTTTGCCTTCTTTACTCGTTTCCGGATCAGGATGACGACTAAGTTGCTGACAAAGAGCGATCGCTTCTGTTTTTTGCCCAGCCGCCTCATACGCTGTCACTAACCACATTTGTGCCTCTCCTCCCAAGCGAGAGGTTCGCCCCATCAAAGCACTTGCTGCCTCCAATCGCTGTACAGCGATGCGATAGTCACCGCGTTCAAATGCCGCTTTCCCTGCCTGGTACTCAATGAGGAATTTTTCCTTGTTTTCTGAACTCACGTTTCGACTTTGCTAATCTACTTTACTTAAAGCTAACGAAGTAGGCGTGCAAAATAAACAAGACCCGGAATACAAGGTAATCAGTTCTTCTGTGCCTAGCTGAAAAACTCTGAGGCAACAATCATTGAGCCAATCCCTTCATCGGTAAAGATTTCCAGGAGTAGTGCATGGGGAATGCGACCATCAATAATGTGAGCCGCCCGAACGCCTTGGGCAAGCGATCGCACACAACAGCTAACCTTTGGAATCATCCCACCGCCAACAATACCAGCACTAATTAAATCTCGTGCTTCTTGAATGCTTACCTTGGGAATCAGAGTCGAGGGGTCTTTATAATCCTTCAATATCCCCGATGTATCGGTAAGCAAAATCAACTTCTCTGCCCCTAGAGCAGCAGCAATTTCACCAGCAACAGTATCCGCATTGATATTGTAGGCTTGCCCCGTTTCATCGGCGGCAACACTCGACACTACTGGAATGTAGCCACTGTTGCCCAGAGATTCTAGGAGATTAACATCCACACTGCTCACTTCCCCAACAAAGCCAATTCCCTCTCGACCTTCTGGACGGGCTGTGATGAGATTCCCATCCTTGCCACATAGTCCTACGGCTTTACCACCAGCACGGCTAATCAGAGAAACTAATTCTTTATTGACCCGACCGACTAACACCATCTCCACAACATCCATTGTGGGGGCATCAGTTACCCGTAAACCATTTTTAAATTGTGGCTCAATACCCAGCTTCCCTAGCCAGCTATTAATTTCTGGGCCACCACCATGGACAACCACAGGTCGCAAACCCACACAGGCTAAAAAGACAATATCGCGAATAACTTTATCCTTCAGGGTGCTGTCTTTCATTGCAGCACCACCGTACTTAACAACTACCGTCCGACCAGTAAATTGCTGGATGTAGGGTAAGGCTTCACTCAGCACCCGCACACGGGTTGCTTCAGCTTGCCTAATATAATCGCTATCGTGAAGCATGGGCAGCGAACCTAGAACAAAAAACACCTCCAAAAAAGTTTAATTCATTTTGCACAGTGCTGATGAAGTAAAGGTGGCGGTAAAAAATCCGACTTTTAAAATTTTCTTTTTTAGTGAATGTCACTGACTTTGACTGTTCACAGTTAACAGTTAGACTAATTTTTTCAAGAAATCTCTTATGTCTACCTGTATGCACAGACATAAGCTCCTTGTTTTTCTAGAGGTTCTTTAGCCCTGTGCAAGCTCGTTTCCTCTAGGCTATCCTGGCTCTAAGCCAACGCTCTGGGAAGGCATGAGTTGTCAGTGATGCCATTGAAGCAAGAGAAACAGTTCCGGAACTAACAACGGCGAAGTGGTAAACCTGCAATAGACCTCTAGAGGGAAGCTAGATTTTTATAAAATGTTTGAAACGATCACAAAGCAACTAAAAATAGACCAATTCGTTCTTTGGTTCAACAGCTTAACCATACTACTGTTTTCCGTCCTTTCTATCTATGTCAAGCTTTTCGATAAAGGGGGGCAACTTGTACTACTTTTTGAAGACCCTTTTTCAGCGAATCGCCCCTACATTGGAACCTTCTCCGCCGTATCTGATTTACTGTGGTGTGTAGCTGTAACAATCTGTCTATGTAGCTTTGGATTACTACAAGCAATTCGACCTGGGCAAAAAGTAAATCTCTTTATTTTGTGTTCTGCGATCGCAACTGGAGTCTTGCTGATAGATGATGCCTTCCGAATCCATCTCATCGTCGGAAAGATCGGTATTTCCAAAACAATAGTGTATTTATTCTATGGCACTGCAGCACTGGTCTATGGATTCACTTTTTGGCGCATCATTCGAGTAACACCGTATATTTTACTAATTCTCGCCGTGCTTTTATTTATCTTCTCTGCAATGGTTGACACAACACCTCTGCCAGGAGAAGGAAGTGTTGCAATGCTAGAGGATGGCACAAAGTTATTAGGGATTATTAACATCACCCTTTACCTTAGAAATGTTTGCTGGCAAGCTGTGTTAGAAACTCTCACTGTATGGAAACGTTGAACAGTTAGCTTCTAAGACCTAGGAGTGCTATGAAGCCAAACATCATAATCATGATGCCAGAAATTCGATTAATCCACTGTAGCCGCTGAGGAGTGAGCTTTGCGCGAAAGAGGGAAATCCCACCACTGAGCATCAGCCACCAAAGCGCCGAACCAATGAAAACACCCAAAACGAGAATCATTGCTGAGGCATAATTACCAGCCGTGTTTGCTAGCCCTAACCCGGCAAAAACAGCGACAAAAGAAAGTACTGTCATTGGGTTAGTTAGTGTTAAGAAACAGGTTGAAGCGTAGGAACTAATCAGACTACTGCCTTTAGCTTTGGCAGCGTGTTCTGCGGGTAGAGTTATAAATGTTTTAACTCCCAAGTAGCACAAAAAAATACCACCAATTAGTCGTAACCATAGCTGCTGGCTAATTAAGAGGCTCGAAATAAACGTTAGTCCTAATCCAGCAATACAGCCATAAATCGCATCAGCCGTTGCTGCTCCTAAACCCGAAATAATACCTGATGCACGTCCTTGAGCTAATGTACGACGGATGCACAATACTCCAATTGGGCCGACGGGTGCGGCAATAGAGAAGCCAATCACCAGCCCTTTAAGGAAAAAACTGCTATTCATGTTTCGTTTTTGATTGTGGGTAATTCCTGATAAATCACTGTTGTTCTCTTGCAGTAATCTACTAAAGAGCAACAGCTATCTATAACTGACAAGGTGGAGAATCTCTTAAATCGCGATCGCATCTTGTCGCTTGTTATTACGATAGAGAAAGTTTTTCTGGAAATGAATAGCGAAATAAAAGTATTTAGCTGTAAATTGCTATCATTCAAAACTAAAAATCAGCAATGACTTTCGATTCTGAAAAGCTGTTAGATGATACAGGCTGGCAGTTGCTACAGGCGCTTCAGGATGATGCACGGCTATCGTTTGCTGAATTGGGGCGCAGGGTTGGACTCTCGCCACCAGCGGTAGCCGAACGAGTGCGACGAATGGAAGAAGCTGGAATTATTACGGGCTACTCTGCCCAAGTGAATGCTGAAAAAATTGGCTTACCGCTAACGGCTTTGATTGGACTGACGACAACGCCGCAGCAGTATCCACAAATCATTGCTTTGCTCAATGACTTACCTGAGGTGCTGGAGTGTCATCATGTCACTGGAGGTTGCTCGTTTTCAATTAAAGCGATCGCATCTTCTATGTCTCACTTAGAAGCGCTGATTGAAAAGCTCAGTCGCTTTGGTTCAACAGCTACCTCAATTGTGTTGTCCTCGCCTGTGAAGCTACGAGGGATTAGCCACAGCGCTTGTGATTAGAAATTTAGGCTGATTGCTGGTTCCAAAGGGTATTCCAGCGTTTTGTCCAGATTTGGGACAAAAATGAATAATGCTCGTCGTACTGGGTTTTGTGAAGTTTGAAATCATCTTCGATGGCAAGCCATAGCGATCGCAGTTGTTGCCAAGTTGAGCAGTTTTGAATTTGACAGGCGACAGCATTTTGCCACTGTTGCAGTTTTCGATAGCTGAGGAATTGTCCGCCTTTATCTTGGCGATGGATAAAGAGAACGTATGCCCAACATTCGACTCGCACAATTAGGTGTTGAGGAATTTTGAGGAGTTGTGCGATCGCGCTTTTGGTAATTCGGAATTTCTGGGCAGGTTGGAGGCGGCGAAATAATTTGGTCATGATGGTTTCACTCCTGGGTTGACCTCTCCCCCAACCCCTCTCCTGCAAGGAGAGGGGAGTTAGATTCATGCTCCCCCTTCCCTTGCAGGGAAGGGGGCTGGGGGGTTAGGTCTTCCTCTTCTGGCGTAACATCAAACATGATTTCAAAAGGAACATTTGGAATCAGTTGTTTCAAGATTCTTAGATGTCTCTCAGCGTCAACTCGACGGCGAAAGCGTCCAACGATTCGCATCTGGACATTGGAGACGGGACGGATGATGCACCACGGATTCAGCTTGTCTTTGTAGCTCATGAGGATTCTGTGCGATCACATTTTCGCGATCGCTATGCTTGGTTTTTGCAGATATGACACCCGACCAGAACAGGCGCTTACCGTTCAAAGTCGAACGGAATTTACCAGACACCTGCTGGTTGGTGGTAAGCGTGACAATTTATGTAAGAAACTGAGTAAGGCAGGCAACTGAAAAGCTCTGAAGGTAACTAAGCCAGACAGGAGCTGTCTAGGTCACCTACCTATTTGTCCTATCTATATTATCCAAGCACGCTTGGAATTTATTTGTCAAGTCTGCTTGGATAACTACGCTTGTAAAAAATGGCAGAAGAACGAGAGTCGGCTCTGAGAAAGCGCAGAGAGGAATTAGGCTTAACTCAAAGAGACATTGCATTAGCTCTAGGTAAGACCGATCAAACCATCAGCAATTGGGAGACAGGTATATACGAGCCAAAGATGACGCCTCGCGAAATAAAAGCTCTTTGTCGGCTACTGAAATGGACTTTAGAAGAAATGCCTGATGAGTTTGGAGTGCCGCGATCACAATCTGAGAGTGATTAGGTAAGTAATGAGCGATTCTGTTAATTATTCGACTTACATCCAATGTGCTGGTCTTTCGACATCATCTGGCAAGACAGTGTCGCTATCTCCGTAAGCAAATTGAATCTGCTGTAGCTTGAGGTTTGTCAGTCGATTTGAACCCGCGTCGCTCTCTACTAATTCTTGATACGGCTTGGCGACTTCCTCATCTGGCTCTACATCTACGTCTATATAGGTGATGGCTTGCCAATCTAGCCCCAACCTCTCGCAGATTTCTCGAAAATTTTTATAATCAACAGGTTTACCCTTGAGAAAGTTCTTAACCGTAGATAGAGATGGAACTATATCTTCTGCAAACTTTCGCTGGCTTGGATAACCATTACGCTTGAGGGCTAAATTAACTTAATGACGGTTAGTATTGAGCAAAGCTAGCAAGATAAGCGATCGCATCTCAACCAACCACTCGTTAAAAATAGACCGTAGGGGCGCAAGGCTTTGCGCCCTTACACACCTCGGCAACAGACCCGTTCCCTGACTTCACTACCTTCTCAATGAACTTCAACCCCCAAAAGCATCACCGCCGTTCCATTCGCCTGAAAGGATACGACTATGCTCAACAAGGGGCGTATTTTGTCACCATCTGTACCTATCAACGGCAATGTTGGTTTGGAGAAATTCTTGATGGGCGAATGTATTTGAATCAAATTGGTAACGTTGTTACTCAGGAATGGGTACGTTCGTCCCAAATACGGCAAGAAATTGAATTAGATACATGGGTCATTATGCCGAATCATATTCATGGCATTGTCCTGATCACGGAGATAAACAACTTAGGGGCGCAAAGCCTTACGCCCCTACACACACCGACATTAAGCCCTGAACCCTTGCATCGTCAATCGCATTCATTGTCAACCTTTATTGCTGGATTTAAAGCCTCCGTCACTAAGCAAATTAATATCATCCGCCAAGCACCAGGCATTCCGATGTGGCAACGCAATTACCACGAACGTATTATCCGAGACGAAGAATCCTTGCACACCATCCGACAATACATCATCAACAATCCACAAAGCTGGACTGATGATTCAGAAAATCCTCAACATTACCCTGAAAATCAGCAATTACTGATAGATTTGCCTTTCTGAATGGTCAGGTGAGGAAGAAAAGAGCGTGGGAATAAGTGCGATCGCCTTTGTGGAATAAGACACCGTTTACCTTACCGCTCAAGGCTAGCTAGCGACCACAATCTCATCAACCATCAACTCTAACTCTATAGGTCGAAGAGACTTCCTACAGTGGAGTGCTAATCTGCTGGGGTTAACAGGGCTATCGCTGGCGAGTTCTAAGCCTACCAGCAACCGCTCAACCTCAACGCAGTTGCAAACACAATCTGTCAATAAGACGATGAAGATTGAGAGTACAGCTTTTATAGACAACGGGATGATTCCGTTTCTATACACTTGTGATGGTCAAGATATCTCCCCAGAACTCAGTTGGGATGCCCTACCAGCAGGAACCCAGAGCCTCGCTTTGATTGTTGATGACCCCGATGCTCCAGATCAAACCTTTGTCCACTGGGTTCTCTACGATTTGCCCCCTGAAATCAACCAGTTACCTCAAGCTGTTGGCACTGAACCGACGCTATCGGGTGGCGGTATCCAAGGAAAAAATGATTTTGGCAACTTCGGTTATGGGGGCCCTTGTCCACCGACAGGCATCCATCGCTACTTTTTTAAACTCTATGCCCTTGACCGGGAGCTAGGACTGGAGGCTGGTGCGACCAAAGCCAAGGTAGAGGCAGCAATGAATGGTCATATTCTTGCTGCTGCCGAACTCATTGGACGCTATGCACGTTCTTAAATTAAGCAGGCTTTAAGTAGTTGAACAATTAGATTAGAAATTTAAAAGACCTAACTGCTAAAAATTAAAGCCTACGCCCCAACTTCACCGCTGTCCCAGTAGCTGTGATGAGTAACAGTGCGCCTTTTTGGTCAATATTTATCGTACCTGTGTCGATTTCAACGCCAATGACAGCATCAGCACCTAAGCGTTGGGCACGTTGTTGTAATTCAGCGATCGCATCCTGCTGACCTTTCTCAAAAACCCGCTCATAACTGTTGGTACGCCCACCAATTACATCACGAATTCCCGCAAAAAAATCTCGTAGGGCATTAGTACCATAAACGACTTCCGCCGTAACAATCCCCAAATATGTTTCAATAACTACACCTTGAATGACATCCGTTGTTGTTACAATCATCAACTGTCTATCTTAAAATCGTCTTCGGGAATTTCGAGCCAGTTTTCTGGCAACGATCGAAGCCCTTTGCCAGGACGATTAGTTCCTGATCAAAGGCTTCCGTAATCGTAACACTGAGAAATTGCACCGAATACATACGAGAAAATTAACTGTGCAAAAACAGATTCCGTTTCTAGTAAGTAGCCTGTTGTTAACTGGGTTATTTAACACACAGCTACCAGCCGTCCAAGCAAGTCAACCTCCGCTACTGAGTCAACGACAAACCAACGAACAGCTCAATCAACTCCTTCGTAGAGGGCGAGAGTTGGTAGAGGCAGGGAATTATGACCAAGCGATCGCAACTTATCAACAAGCTGCCTCCCTAGATCGGCAAAATCCTAGGATTTTTTCGGGTATTGGCTACTTACAAGCGCGTCAGGGTAACTTTCGAGAAGCGGCAAAAGCTTATCAACAAGCGATCGCACTTGACCCCAATAATGCTGAATTTCAGTACGCACTAGGTTACAGCCTTGCCAATACTGGGGATAATGCTGGTGCAGCTACTGCCTATCGCCGTGCCATTGGACTCAACAGTAATAACGTCAACAGTTATTTAGGTTTGGGTTTTGTGCTGCTGCGACAGAAAGACTATGACGGCGCTGTCGATGCTTATCAACGAGTGGTTGAATTTGAGCCAGGAAATGCCCAAGCTTATGAACTGATGGGTTCAGCACTGTTACAGGATGGGCGCACCCAGGAAGCGATTAAAGCACTTCAACAGGCAGCAACACTCGCTCCCCGTCAGGGCAGTGTACAGCTAAGTTTGGGAAACGCTTTTTTGAGTGAGGGTAATGTGACGGCTGGACTAGGCGCTTTTGAACAGGCAGCCCGCCTAGCCCCACGCAATGCTCAAGTTCACCTCCAAATCGGCAAAATTCTGCAATCACGAGAGGATTTCACTGGAGCCTTGCAAGCCTTTCAACGAGCGGCTTCTGCGGAACCGAATGCAGTGGAAGCCCATGCCGCCATTGGCGAACTCATGCTGGAGCAAAAGAACTATTTAGAAGCGATTGTTGCCTATCGACGCCTGACTGAACTCGCTCCCCAAAACCCACAAGCGTTCTACAACTTAGCGGTAGCTTTAAAAGAACGCGATCGCACTAGAGAAGCGATATCGGCTGTAGAAAAAGCCCGTGACCTTTACCAAAGTCAGGGCAACAAAGATGGTGTTAAACAAGCTGAATCCCTCTTAAATGAACTGAAATCCAGATAATCGGCTACTGCGATTAGGGAGTGCCCTACCGCAAACCTATTAGTATTTTTTTCGGGACTTCTAGCGCCGGAGAAACGGCTGAGGGCTGAGTCGTGGTGGGATTCATATGTGCTATGAGGTTAAGCACAAATGTAATCGTAGCGGCTTGGAGAAGTCTTTTGAACATCGTAGGCACTCCTCTATCTCGATTTTCATTGATTAGATTACGTCGGGTGATAATAACCGTACTTCATCTGACTGATTCACCCAACCGGATGTTTCTTGGTAATGCTACCTAATGAGAAATTTCGTGCCAAAGGTCTACGTTCCGCCTTTTCAACTGGCACACAATCAAAGATTGGGAATTAGGGATTTTGCGTTACAACAATCCCTCTAGCTCCAACGACTCCACCATTTGAAGCCCACGAGGGTCACCTACTCTCAAAAGTGCAGCCTTGGCATCTTCCTGAACTCCCATATCTTCATCTTCGGCAAAGGCTTCAATTAAGGCATCAATTGCACCCGCATAGACAGCATTAGACGGAAGTTGCCGACACAATTGTCCTAATGACCAGGCACAATTACTTCGCACAGCAGCTACAGGGTCTTGTCTGAGGGCAGTAATCAGTGGCGGAATTGAGGCAACAATATCTTCATATGCCAACTCAGCCATCTGCGCTAGAGAACTAGCTGCCCACAAACGCACGGCTGAAATATCCGTTTTTAGCGCGTCAGTGAGAGAGGGTAAGCTACGGCGATCGCGACAATTACCTAATGCCCAAACAACGCCTTTACGGACATAACCATTCCAATCGCAATTAAGCTGATTAATCAACGGCTCTACAGCACTTGGACTCGGATTACGTCCAAGCGCATAGGCAGCACTCACCCGCACTAAGGGACAAACATCAGTCAACAGTCCAATCAGATGAGGAATCGCCCGCTCATCCTGAAGTTCACAAAAGGCTCTCGCCGCCAGCATCCGTTGCGGCGTTTCTGGTGCCGTTAAAAGGGCAAGCATCGCTTCTGGATTGGGCTTATGAGCTTCTGACTCGGCATCAACTGGCTCTAAGTTATCCAGAGGGCTTTCTTCTAGCTCATCCGCCGTATCAAGTAGGCTTAGATCGTCATCATCATACATACCTGATAAAGTATCGTATCCAATCCGATTAGACCACCCTCTTCTTGTGTCATTTAACCGAAAAAATGCAAAACGTTAAGAAAACTAACGTTCGAGCGCTATTTTCTCAGTTTCAAAACCTGAATTTGGTATTGGTATAGTAGACGACACCAAGAATTTAGGTGATAGACGAGTTTGCTGATGTGCTTAAACAAAGGGGGGTAATGTGACCGACCACCTAGAGCCATATCGACGGATGGTTCGTTCGATGCGATTTTCTCCCCCGCTTTCCTTAACCCAGTTGTCTCAAAAGTCAGCGGCTCATCTGGTGACAACAGAGC
The DNA here is from genome assembly GCF_014849525.1 of Microcoleus sp. FACHB-SPT15. Lineage (NCBI taxonomy): Bacteria > Bacillati > Cyanobacteriota > Cyanophyceae > Oscillatoriales > Microcoleaceae > Microcoleus > Microcoleus sp. FACHB-SPT15. The sequence goes on from NZ_JACJNU010000065.1 coordinate 88,266, forward strand.
CAGTTGATTCATGGTCTAAGACAACTCTCCCTGACACTCATGTGCAGTCCGTTTCGGAATCACCAATTGACCTTTCCGAACATACGGCGGCGTTAATTCATAAAGCAGTTCGGAAACCAACAGTGCTTCCTACTACTTATGTGATTCTGGAGAATATAGGCGATCGCATCAGTCGATTGACTACCCCGAAGCCTGTCACTCCCGTTACCATCCCCTTCAAGATTCCTCAAGCTGATGCCAACACAACGGCTATCCAGACGAGTAAACCTGAGCCTGTTCAAGCTGACAGCAGCGAGTCAATAGACGATACACCAGTTGTAGCTGTTGCTCAACCTGTTGAAGTTGAAGACACGCCTAGTCCTAAGGCTGACGAGACAGCATCTACGGTTATCACTGAACCTGTGGAAGCGGAAGAAACATCTGACGAAAACACAGTTGCGGTTGTCGCTCAACCTGTTGAAGTTGAAGACACATCGGCAAACGAGGCAGCCGTTGTCACTGAACCTGTTGCAGAGGAAGAAATACTCGACAACAATCCAGTTGTTACTAAATCTGTTGAAGTTGAAGAGACACCCAGCGATGCCTCAGACAACAGTCTTTCAGATGTTATCGACGAATCCAGTGTCCTAACAGAAACAGCATCCGAAGTTGAAACCCCAGCCGTTGAAACAGAAGACACTCAACAACCAACATTCCTTGATAGAGTTTCCTCTGTGGTTGAGGCAGTTTCAAATGCTTTCAAGAAGCCGGATACTGAGCAGAATGATTCAGATGCAGTTGGAGAGCTTGCACCGACAGACTCAGTAACAAGTGAGACTGATACCACTGAAGCCTTGACAACTGCTGTACCAGCACCAGCAGATGAAGCCGAAGAAACTTCAGCACCGACGCTTGTAGAGAGAGTCTCTTCTGCCGTTGAAGCCGTTGTAACCACTCTCAAAGACATAGGTGTCGATCACAAGAACTCTGAGACAGGGATTGAACCCACACTAGCTAAGGATGACAACACCTTAGACAGCCAGATTAGTGAGATTACTTGTCCTAAATGTCAGTCTACCGATATTCGGAAGAACGGGCGTCGTCAGGATAAACAACGCTACTTCTGTAAAGACTGTGGAAGACAATTTGTAATCTCTAGTCTGGCAAAAGAAGAGGATAATCCAGAGCTTGATAAAAGCGCCTCTGTTGAGACTTCAAACCTTGAAGGCTCCCAGGCGAATAAAGGAGTTACTAATAGCCACTCGAAATCATCCAAGCCCAGCAGCAAGAAAAAAGCGAAAGCTAAAGGATTTGGTAATTCTAAAGCTAAGTAGACGGATGATATCTTCGCATATCTTAATATAAACTCTCCATATTCCTGACATTTACATTTTGCGTCTTTGAGTATCTGCTCGAAGACGTTCTTTTTCTTGGGCTGACGGCTCATCTCCTTGCAGTTGGTTACAGATACAGATAGCCCAGTTTCTGAGCTAATATTCTCTGTAGTTAGCAATACAAAATTCAAGAAATTGACAAAAACCAAAGAACAAAAAAGCAAATTGTTTTAAACTATACTGAAAATTTTGCGTCTGCCTCAAAAGGAAAATATTTGGGCTAATCTTATAAAAATCTGATAGGTTCTTAAGACAGTACTTATTGGAAAAACTGGGTAGCCCATAGAAGCGAATCCAGCGAGGGGTATCCTCTGTTTTTTGTCAGGGTGCGTAATGTTCTGGCAAGAGTAGATTAACTTAGTCAGTGGGGAAAAACATGGAGGCATTAAAAGGACGAGATTTTTTGGGTCTAGCAGACATTACTCCTGATGAAATTCAGGAATTGTTGAAACTAGCCGCTCAATTGAAAGGTAATCAAGTGAGTCTACGGTGCAACAAGGTATTGGGTTTGCTGTTCTATAAAGCTTCCACCCGCACGAGGGTCAGTTTTTCTGTAGCAATGTATCAACTCGGTGGTCAAGTGATGGACTTGAATCCCAACGTTACGCAGGTTGGACGGGGGGAACCAGTCATCGATACAGCAAGAGTTTTGGATCGGTATCTCGATATTTTGGCAATTCGCACGTTTGAGCAGAAGGAGTTAGAAACGTTTGCTGAATATTCTCAGATTCCGATTATTAATGCCCTAACTGATTTGGAGCATCCTTGTCAGGTTTTAGCAGATTTGTTAACGATTCAGGAGCGCTTTGGAGAACTATCGGGTGCGACATTGACTTATCTGGGCGATGGCAATAATGTTGCTCATTCACTCATGTTGGGGTGTGCCCTTGTGGGAATGAATGTTAGAGTTGCTACACCACCAGCCTATCAACCGGAGCAGGGTATTGTAGAACGGGCGAAGCAGATTGCTAATGGCAGGACACAAGTGATGCTTACCGATGACCCTGTTGCAGCAGCTAAGGGTGCCCATGTTCTTTATACTGACGTTTGGGCGAGTATGGGTCAGGAAGCCTCAGCGGATGAGCGAATTCCTGTTTTTCAGCCCTATCAGGTGAATGAACAACTGTTGGCTTGCGCTGACTCGGAAGCGATTGTGCTGCATTGTTTACCCGCTCACCGGGGAGAAGAAATTACGGATGAGGTTATGGAAGGAACGCGATCGCGTATTTGGGATCAAGCCGAAAACCGAATGCACGCACAAAAAGCTCTACTCGCATCGCTTTTGGGAGCCGATTAATATGAAAAATGGCAAATATAAAACCTAACTACTGGACAGATGAGGGGGTTTGGTAGTACGACTGTTCTATAGGTAGTAAAAACCAACACATGACTAGTTGATGAGTAATGAATAATTTTAATTCAAAACTCAAAACTACTAAATACATTTTTTCCACCCCTGTAACGTTATGGAATCCCTTACTGAAGCCCAGCAACAACTTTATGAATGGCTGGTGGACTATATTCGCACCTCCCAACATGCGCCTTCAATCCGGCAGATGATGCGAGCGATGAATTTACGCTCACCAGCACCCGTCCAAAGTCGCTTGGAACATTTACGAAACAAAGGATATATTGACTGGACAGAAGGAAAAGCCCGTACAATTCGGATTCTTGGTGGTACATCTGTAGGTGTGCCAGTACTCGGCGCGATCGCAGCAGGTGGTCTTGTAGAACCCTTTACGGATGCCGTTGAGCAACTGGATGTGTCTTCCTTTTTCCGTCACCCAGGTAACTTTGCGCTGCGGGTAATTGGCGACAGCATGATCGAAGACCTGATTGCTGAAGGGGATGTCGTGATTATGCGGCCTGTCCCTGACCCAGAACACCTTAAGAATGGTCTAATCGTCGCGGCACGAGTGGAAGGACAAGGCACGACCTTGAAACGCTTCTACCGTAAAGGTGAGCGGGTGACCCTTAAACCTGCTAACTCCAAGTACCATCCCATAGAGGTAGCCGCTGCAAGTGTCCAGGTACAAGGAGTTCTGGTCGGTGTCTGGCGTGGTTACGAAGTCGCAGACCAACCAGTCGCCACAAATCAGCCACGGCGATAAGACTAGCTCGAAAGGGAACCTTCCTATGGGATGATGACTCCAATCAATAGTTATCATCCCAATTACCTGTGAAAGCAACCCAATCTCTTTTACAAGTTTTCCAAAGCCGCAAGATGGTGGCGCTTCTATTTCTAGGTTTCGCATCAGGCTTACCCTTGTTTTTGACAAGCCAGACATTGCAAGCCTGGATGAGTATAGAAGGTGTCGATCTGGGTGCAATTGGGCTGTTTAGCTTAGTAGGCTTGCCCTACTCGCTGAAATTTATCTGGTCACCCTTGCTTGACCGATTTGTGCCGCCTTTTTTGGGACGGCGGCGAGGTTGGCTTGTGCTTACGCAAGCGGCGTTAATTTTTGCGATCGCAGCAATGGCGTTGCAACGTCCCAGTCAAGCCCTACAGTTCCTCGCTATCAATGCCTTAGTAATCGCTTTTTTCAGTGCCTCGCAGGACATTGCCTTTGATGCCTACCGTACAGATGTTCTAGAACCCTTAGAGATGGGGGCTGGGGCAGCGGTTGCGGTTTTAGGTTATCGCATCGCCCTGCTTGTTACTGGTTCTTTGGCGCTGATTCTTGCCGACCAAATTCCCTGGCCGACAGTTTATCTCTTGATGTCGGCTTTGATGGCGATCGGGTTACTGACATCTTTTTGGGCACCGGAACCCAGAAACCCCCGAACACCACCCGCTTCCTTAGCCGATGCTGTCAGCTTGCCGTTCATTGAATTTTTTCAACGTTCCGGTTTAGTCCGAGGCATTTTAATTTTATTGTTCATCGTCCTCTATAAATTAGGTGACGCTCTAGTCAACAATATGTCCAAGCCCTTTTTATTACCAAATACGGGCTTGGGCTTCAGCCAAACAGAGATTGGAGCAATTCAAGGCGGCATGGGGCTACTGGCAACGATTGTTGGTACCCTAGCGGGTGGAGTAATTCTTAGTAAAATTGGCATCAATCGCTCACTTTGGGTTTTTGGCATCTTACAAGCGGTGAGCAACTTTACTTATTTTCTCCTGGCACAAGTGGGGAAAAACTATTCCTTCCTAGTCCTCACGATCAACATTGAAAATTTTTGTGCAGGATTGGGGACAGCCGCGTTTGTTGCTTTTTTGATGAGCCTTTGTAACCAGCGCTTCTCAGCCACACAGTATGCTTTACTATCAAGTTTGATGGCAGTCAGTCGCGATATCCTAGTCGCTCCGGCTGGGACTTTAGCAAAAGCGACAGGTTGGCCTTCATTTTTCCTGATTAGTATTGTCGCTGCCTTACCCGGATTACTACTGCTACCCGTATTTGCCCCTTGGAATCCTCGAAATGCCCCCGTACCTGTATCGGGACTGGATGAAAAGGAGGAAACTGATGAGGTCTAATCTTGCAATTTTTATAGGAACGCTTCTGCTCTTCATTGCGATCGTTGCTGCGGCGATCTGGGGTTACATTCTCTCTCTTTTGTTCAGAGGATTCCTGACGATTAATCCTCAAACTGTTCTAGGAACGCTCATCCTCTTCATCACCGTTGTTTTACTGATTTGCGTTTTGTACTTCCTAATCAAGAGACAGCGAACATTAGCCTTGCGGCGAGTGACACCACTCCAGCCACCACCAACTACACTACAGCCGTTGTTGCTGCCACGAGACACCGCATCTCAGTCAAGTCTGAGTTCACCGAGTCCTGAACTCCAAAACCAACTCTACAGTATGTTGGGTGGCGATCGCGAACGGGCAGAACGCTTAGTTAATCAAGCCAAGAACAAACATCCTGGGATGTCGGAAGATTGGTATTGGGAAAAAGCGATCGCAGATTTAGGACGCGATCGGCGATAACGTTTTTTATAAATCGCCTAAAAATCGCTAGACTAAACAGCAAGGGCTTAACAAATCTTCAGCTAAGCTCTCACAAATATTCCGCTTTTACAGCTATCAATATGGCTATTTTTCGTCAATATGTTGCTCCATTTCTTGTATTGCTGGTGTTTTTGGTAGCGTTGTTGGCAGTAAGCGCTCGGATTTTCTTACCTTCAGATATGGCAGCCCCTGCACCGATTGAAGACGTTGAGTCTGCCAGCATACAATCACCAAAAAATGATCTAGCGCCGGGGTTGCCGACGGTGGATGTGCCAACGTTACCGACTTCCGCTGGTTCTGTTGAAATTAAATAGGTGTTCACGGGTGAGTTATAGCAGCAAGCCGTCAGCTATCAGTTATCAGCTTTTTGTTTTCTTGCTCTCTCTTTTTTCATTGACCTGAGCTGTACCTCATCCAACTCAAAACCGCTATCCACTCAGCTATTGAACATTTAACCCTTTCCCTAAAAGCAGCTAGCTAAGTATGCAATTTAATGCATAACAGTTTATTACCAGGCTACCGACTTCGTATTGGTTCAGGGCGGGAACGTCCAGCCTTAATGAAGTTCCTAGAACTCAGTTACCAAGAGCTTTTCCCAGAGCAGGACGATTTTTCCCATCTGACGGAAACGGTGGAACGGTACTTCTCTAGGGAAACGCCCCTTTTGTGGGTTGATTTAGATAATCCAGAAGCCTCACCGACTGTTGTACACTTACCACAGAGTCATCCTGTCGCTTGTCTTTGGCTAGGAAATGCGGTTGATCAGGTACAAGGCGATCGCCATGCTCATGTTTTTTTACTTTATGTGATACCAGAACATCGTCGTCGAGGAATTGCCAAAGCGCTGATGCGTCATGCTGAAGACTGGGCAAGGGCAAGAGGCGATTTTCAGATTGGGCTTCAAGTCTTTCAAAGTAACCAATCAGCTCTGGGTCTTTACCATCAACTAGGCTATCAAACTCAATCACTTTGGATGGTTAAGCCCCTTCATCACTCCTAATACTGTTTCGCGTTTAATCGATTACATAAGCTGATGGGGGATGGGGCGACAAAGAAATAAAGCATAATTTTAAAGATTTGGGGAACCAGGCTGAGAAGTTGTTAATTGTTGGTTGTTGGTAATGTGAGGGGCGACCGGCAGGATGAACAGTAACTTCGGAATACTTCAGCGTGATTTTAAACTAAAAACTCCTGACCGGAAAAAGGGAAGCCATCCAAAAGTGGATTTTAGTCGGAGGAAGCTACCTATAGGGTTAGGATTTGCGCTTGTGAATCTGGGGTTGTTGATTTCCCCATCCATCATTTCTAATCCTGTTCAGGCGGCAGAACAGATTTATGTCTCCTTTGGTCCAATAGAAGTATCTCTACCGATCGCGGCTTTAGAAGTGTATGCCAAAGAAGGAAGAATTGAGCCAGCATTAGCGGCTTATACTGGCTATCTCACTCCGGAACAACTCGAACAACTTAAGCAAGTTTTAGTGGCTCGTGTCGATATCACACCTGTTGCGATCGCACAATTTCTCTATTCTCCTCCAGGAGAAATCATCCTGCGACGAGTGGGTCAAATCATTGAAACCAAAGCTCGTCAACCTGGATTCTATGCGATTCGCGCAGCACTGATTAAAGCAGCCGCTGACCCAGAAGGCTTAACACTGTTAAATGTGTTGCGGGAGTTTCCTACCTACGGCATTCGGATTAACTCGTCTCGCGGTTTTGAGGTTATTGACGAACTCTCGAACCTAATTCAGCAAACAGGAGGTGCGATCGCAACCGTTGAACAACAAGCGATCACTGAAGCCTCCGCCCAACCTCCGACCAATTTCTCACAGTTACTAGACTTACGGCAATCTGGCTCCGTCAGCTACTCCAAGGAATCGTTTACCCTCAACGACCTTCGTCGTAATCGAACCTTCCCGGTTGACCTTTACCTGCCAAATTTGCAGCCGGGGGAGTTAGCACCCGTGATCGTTATTTCTCACGGACTCGGTTCTGATCGCCAGACGTTTGGCTATTTAGCGAATCACTTAGCCTCCTACGGATTTGCTGTGGCGGTACCAGAGCATCCAGGAAGTAATGCTGAGCAAGTGCAAGCGTTAATTGATGGTTTTGTCAGTGAAGTGGCTTCCCCACAGGAATTAATTGACCGACCATTGGATATCAAGTTTTTGCTCGATGAACTAAAGCGCTCCTATGGAGGGCGACTGAATCTGCAACGAGTTGGCGTTTTAGGTCAGTCGTTTGGTGGCTATACAGCTTTAGCTCTTTCTGGTGCAGAGATTAATTTTGAGCAATTGCAACAAGATTGCGGACCCGAAAACAATTCTTTGAATTTATCCCTACTCCTCCAATGTCGTGCTGAGGAATTGCTACCCGCTCGATATGACTTGCAAGATGAACGAGTCACTGCTGCGATCGCAATTAACCCAGTTGGCAGCACAACCTTTGGAGAATTACAATTCAGCCAAATCAACATCCCACTGATGTTGGTGGCTGGTAGCAACGATACTGTTGCACCCGCATTACCCGAACAAATTCAACCCTTCACCTGGCTAACTACTCCGAACAAATATCTGGTTTTACTCGAAGATGCAACCCACTTTTCCGCCTTAGCAGCATCAACTGGTTCGGTACCCGTGCCGCCACAAGTGATTGGTCCTGCCCCAGAAGTTGCACAAGAATATATGAAAGCCCTAAGTGTTGCCTTCTTTCAAACGTATATTGCAGGTAAATCAGACTTTCAAGTTTACCTTAGCGCTTCCTATGCCCAATACATTAGTCAAAGTATCATCCCCTTGAACCTAATACAGACTTTGACCCCAAACCAATTAACAGGAGTCACGGCGGCTGAAGCCAGTCAACAACCATCTTCGTTGCGACCCTAAAAGAAATTAAATGACAGAATCTGATTTGAAATTAGAACAACTCAAACAGAAATTAAGTAACCTTAGACGCTCAGCTTGGAAACCCATAGTTCGGGAAGGGGATGGCGCTTTAACTTCGAATTTTCTATTTGAAAACAACATAACAGTTACAGGAGATAAGTTAGGTGGTTGGCCGGAGTGGGTACAATATCCTGAATATCCAGATTGTCCAACTTGTCATCAACCAATGAAGCCATTTGTTTTTCAGATTGATTCAGAAGATAATCTCCCTTATATGTGGGGGGATGTTGGGGTAGGATATCTTATCCAATGCTCAAATCACAAAGAACAGCTAGCTTTCTTGTGGCAGTGTGGCTAACCAAAATTTATAGAATCGTGTTGTGCAAGGATTTTTAAACTTAAACAAACCAGCAGGGTTAACGTCCCATGACTGTGTTGCCAGAGTACGGCGGTTGGTTCGCCTGAAGCGAGTAGGACATGGAGGAACGTTAGATCCAGCAGCTACGGGTGTCCTACCGATCGCATTGGGTAAGGCAACACGATTGTTGCAATTTTTGCAATCTGATAAAGCCTACCAAGCAACCATCCGATTGGGAGTGAGGACAACAACCGACGACTTGGAAGGGGAAGTTATCGCCACAAAATCAGCAACTACGTTGACGCTGGAGAGCGTCTTACCCTTACTCCAGCAATTCAAAGGAAAGATTCAGCAAGTCCCACCAATTTATAGCGCGATTCAGGTAAAAGGGAAACGGTTGTACGAACTAGCGAGAGCGGGTGAAACGGTTGAGGTTCCAGTACGAACAGTAGAAATTTACCACATTGAAGTTTTAGATTGGCGTTCGGGGGAATTTCCAGAGATTGATGTAGCGATCGCGTGTGGTACTGGAACCTACATTCGTGCGATCGCGCGTGACTTAGGAGAGTCCCTGAATACTGGCGGAGTCCTAGCCTCCCTCATCCGTACCCAAAGCAGCGGCTTCAACCTAGCCGATAGCCTAACCTTAGATGAATTAGAAACCCAACTCCAAGAAGGAACCTTTCAACCCATTCCACCTGTAGCCGCTTTAGAACATTTAGCCGCCGTTACATTACTCGCGGAAGCCGCCTATCGCTGGTGTCTAGGACAGCGTATTCCTTGGCATGGTACCTTACCTGACACCTCAACAAAAGCAATACGAGTTCACGACGAAGATGGTACATTTCTGGGCATCGGTCAGGTAATTCCCTCAGAAATAGGACAACTACTAATTCCCCAGATGGTTTTTGAACAAACTGGAGTTCCACAAAAAGGCAATTAACTGAAAAGTCAAACATTACGTCAACGTGATCGCAAACCTCAGCCTCCGATACTAAAAGTACAAACTTCTAGCTTAGGCAAGTGCAGACGATGAAATTGACGGCTTTAATCAGCGTAATCCTCATCACAAGTATTGGTTTCGCATCAGAGCTTCCAGGTTTGTCAAAAACCAGTTCTAATTCTCAACTCAAGCAAGCTTTTGGCGCACAAAAATGGGGACGAACTATCAAAGCTGTTAATCAGATGAAAAAAGGTACTGACCCTAAGTACAACTCCAATCTCACGCTCTATCAAGCGGTACGCCTGCCTAAACAGCACTAGCTAATGCCGCTCCCTTAGCACTCAGGTATTCAAGGCGTTATCCCAAATCAATTCTATAGCCCTTCTTGGGTTCTAGTCGTAGAGACGTTCCGCCGGAACGTCTCTACAAAGTTTTATGGGTTGCTCTCCATCTGTCGCAAACATTTTTAAATTTGGTATGGGTGTTTACTCATTCTGTAAGCTGGCAGGTTATTTCTTCCACGCTGCACTGATTGATCTTCTCCGTAAGTATTGTTGCTCTAGATAATTACCGGGTTGAACCACAACCCAAACAGCGCATACAAATAGAGAAAATGGGGATAATGATAGACACCTCAACCAGTGTTTGAAATGCCTGAGGGGTTAGGGCAAATCCCCAAACCAGAAAAATTGACCCAGCTACTAGAGCTGCAATGCGATTAACCTCGTCTTTCGTCCTCAGAGCGATTAGGGAAGCCCCGAAACCAACTGTTAGGAATACCAAGCTAGTCATCTGCCTATCTATACACTTAGCGAGTAGGTGTAAATATAGCCAAGTGATTACCAGGAGCTTACATAGAAAGCCAAATATTTACAATTATTACTTTGGTGGCAGACCTGCGAGTTTAAGTTTTCCCAGAGAATGAGGGCTTTTATCTATCAGTTCATTCAGCCTACGACAGCGCAGAAATCTCGCTAACTACCTTCATTCGTCCCCGGTAGCAAGCATGTAGCATCCTATCAACAGATGCTCTCTCGTCTTCAGTCAGCCTCTCTTCTAATATTGCCGCCATAAGACCATAGCGGTCAGCCAGAGTAATTTGACCAGAACTGCTAACATCGGCAAATAAATCTGCGATCGCACCAGGCAGGAGGAGAACTTGAGTTGACATCTTCTGACCAGAGAAAAATCACTGTTCTTACTATCCTTTGTTTTCCCGGTTTGGGGGGTATGGGTTAGACCCCTTATCCTGAACGAAGCCGATTCATGACTTAGCCCTGTTTAAGTAATCCAGACTAAATAGACTAAGTGTATCCATCCTTTCAAAGACAACAGCAGTGGTAAGGTCATAAAGCAGACTTAAAGCAAAATACTTATAACGAAGATGACCGGAGAACTCCAAACTCAATCACCGCTCAGAATTTTACTAATCATCTCAATTGCCTTAGTGTTAGTTGCTGCAACTTTGATTGGTGCCAAGCTAATCTCCTCAGGAGGGATGAGGTTCGCCGGAGAAAAACCCACGAACATTGGTATTCAATCAGGACAGCTAGCACCTTGCCCTAACACACCTAACTGTGTCAACAGCCAAAGTCAAGATGCTCAGCACCGTATTGAGCCATTAACTTACAACTCAACACCAACAGAAGCGATCGCAAACCTCAAAAAAGTAATCGAGAGCCAAGAGCGAACAAAAATCATCACCGAAACCGGAAATTACCTCTACGCTGAATTTACGAGTAAGTTGATGGGGTTTGTCGATGATGTGGAATTTTTAGTCGATGACAGTGCTAAGGTGATTCACGTCCGCTCTGCCTCACGTCTCGGAAAGTCAGATTTGGGCGTGAACCGTACACGCATTGAAACAATTCGAGCGAAACTTAACGAACTCAAAAGCCAGGTGTAGACTCTAAAGTTAAAAGTAATTTACTCTGTCCAGGGTGCCACTAACATTCATTCGCCTTTAGGCATGGGATAAAAGAGGAATACGCATGACTGAGCCGCAAATTGCACCTTATGGTTCCTGGAAATCGCCCATCACGGCTGACCTGATTGTCGCTGGCACAATTGGGCTAGGTCAGATTGCCCTTGATGGGGAAGATGTCTACTGGATTGAGGGACGACCTGCCGAAGCGGGGCGAAGTGTAATTGTACGACGGACACCCGATGGCGAGATAACTGATGTTACCCCGTTCCCATTCAACGTCCGTACTCGCGTTCACGAGTATGGTGGCGGTGCTTTTACAGTCAAAGACGGCACAATTTACTTTTCCAACTTCACTGACCAACGCCTCTATCAGCAAACTCCTGACTCTGAGCCGCAGCCTTTAACCCCACAAGCAGAGCGACGTTATGCGGATGCTGTTATTGACTCAAAACGAAGACGGATTATCTGTGTGCAAGAAGACCACACCGATAGTGAGCAGGAGCCTGTCAATACGTTGGTCAGCATTAGCTTAGTCAATGGTGAAGATGTCCAAGTATTAGCTTCTGGTAGCGACTTCTACTCGTCTCCACGGCTTAGCCCAGACAACTCTCAGTTAGCGTGGCTGAGCTGGAACCACCCGAATATGCCTTGGGACAGGACTCAACTCTGGGTAGCTCAGATAAAGAACGATGGTTCTATGGGAGAAGCGGGATGTATTGCAGGTGGGGCGGAGGAGTCGATTTTTCAACCAGAGTGGTCTCCGGATGGTGTACTCTACTTTGTCTCTGATCGCAGTGGTTGGTGGAATCTCTATCGCTGGCTACCTCCCCTAGCGGCACAAGGACAAGGACGACCTCCCCTGAGTAAAGAAGGGTTAGGGGGTGCTGAGGGAGTTGAGCTACTGTGTGAAATGACAGCAGAGTTTGGGCTTCCCCAGTGGGTTTTTGGGATGTCTACTTATGCGTTTGAGTCAGCCAATCGCATTATCTGTACCTATACCCAAGAAGGGAGTTGGCAACTGGCAAGTCTCGACCTTCAAACGAGACAGCTAGAGGTCATTGAAACCCCTTACACAGATATCTCATCGCCAAAAGCAACAAGTGGTCGAGTAGTATTTGGTGCAGGTTCAGCAACAGAACCGACGGCAATTGTCCAGATAGATTTGGCAACAGGTGAAAATTCAGTGCTACGTCGGTCGAGCGAGTTAGAAATTAATACGGGATATCTATCGATACCACAAGCGATCGCTTTTCCTACAGATAATGAACTGACTGCCTACGCCTTCTTCTACCCCCCACAAAATCAAGACTACACGGCACCTGCTGGAGAGAAGCCACCACTAATTGTTAAAAGCCACGGTGGGCCCACTGCCTCTGCCTCTAGTACGTTTAACTTAAAAGTTCAATACTGGACAAGTCGGGGATTTGCGGTTCTCGATGTCAACTATGGTGGTAGCACTGGCTATGGACGGGAGTATTGTCAACGATTGAAAGACCAGTGGGGCATTGTTGATGTTGACGACTGCGCTAATGGTGCAAAGTATTTGGCTGAGCAAGGATTAGTGGATAGTGAGCGATTAGCGATCGCAGGGGGTAGTGCTGGGGGCTATACAACCCTTTGCGCTCTCACGTTCCGAGATGTCTTTAAAGCAGGCGCAAGCTACTACGGCGTTAGTGATTTGGAAGCGTTGGCAACCGACACCCACAAATTTGAATCGCGCTACCTGGATGGGTTGATTGGGCCTTATCCAGAGCGAAAGGATTTATATGAAGCGCGATCGCCAATTCACTTTACCCATCAACTCTCCTGCCCTGTAATTTTCTTCCAAGGGCTAGAAGACAAGATTGTACCGCCAAACCAGGCAGAGATAATGGTCGAATCCCTGAAGGCGAAGGGTTTACCCGTAGCGTATGTTGCCTATGAGGGAGAACAGCATGGGTTCCGTCGTGCGGAGAACATCAAACGTACCTTAGATGGCGAATTCTACTTCTACTCCCGTATCTTCGGCTTTGAACCAGGGGACGCTGTGGAACCCGTGCTGATCAATAATCTCTGAAATTGTTAGTCTGGAAGCATACAAATTTGCGTCACCCCAGAGATACAACAATGAGCAGGCAAGATACAAAAGCGCTCGCCCATCAGGAAACAAAAGCGCTCGCCCGTGAATTGAAAACCCAAGGGACAATCTTAGGTGGATTCGTTGCCACTATCTGGGTTTTAGAGTTTGTGGATGTTTTTCTTGGAGGGGCACTGAACAGGTACGGTATCCTCCCGCGTAACCTAATCGGGCTTCGTGGTATCTTGTTCGCCCCGTTTCTCCATGGTAATTTCGCACATCTAATTGCCAACACTATACCCTTCCTAACTCTTGGCTGGTTTGTAATGTTACGAGAAACCAGTGACTTTTTTGTAGTGACTGGGATAACAATGCTAGTCAGTGGGTTGGGTGTCTGGCTGATTGGCTCATCAGGGCTTCACATTGGTGCAAGTGGTGTTGTTTTCGGCTACCTAGGTTTCCTGCTGGCGCGTGGCTACTTTGAACGAAATATTCCCTCAATTCTGCTCTCAGTGATTGTCGGTTTCCTCTACGGTGGCGCAATTTGGGGAGTCTTACCGACACAGCCAGGAGTCTCTTGGGAAGGGCATTTGTTTGGGTTTATTGGTGGAGTAATCGCCGCACGCTTCCTATCACAGCGCAAGCAGGTTTCATAAGTTCGCTCAAGACAAGAAATGCAGAGAAAGCAAAAATTTCCTTACCTGGTTGGTTCCAAATGGACAGCCCAACAGAAAACTTGGGGTTGGCGACATTTCCAAGTCGTCAACCGCAAAAACCAGGGAAAGTGGGTTTTTGCAGAAATGGTTGCTTCGTGTGACCCAAATGTCCGTTTTTGGCTCAACGCTCAACAACTTAAAGACCGTTCCTTGTGGCAAGCGGGCTGGCAGTCTCTAGGAGAGATGGAACAAAGTCAGTAGCTGCAAAACAACTGGCTTGGTTAGAGTAACGCAGGAAGTCAAAACTCTTCAGACCAGAGAGAATCAGCTATCGAAAAAGCCTTTTACCTGCTTCTAGAGCAAATTCATCGGTTGCAGGGATGGGAACGGGTATAAGTTGATTTTTCTGAGGTTCAGGATGTGCGATCGCATTCTGAATCACACTTCTTTTAAACACTCCGTTCCTATAGAGTACTTACTTGTTTGAGTTTACGAAACTGATAAATTAACTACAAGTACTGGGTAGAACTTGACTCCTAACAAATGCTTTAATAGATGCCATCGAATATCTCAACTCGGTGGAACAAAGCCGCCGCAATGGGAGCAACAGTCATTAGATATTTCTGATTCTTATGAAAATCTCAAAGCCGATTCAGTATGTGATTGCTGTTGGAGGTCTATTAATTCTTGGTTTACTTGGATGGAATGCTTACAGTGCCTATCAGGAAAGTAACGCTGTAACTAGTGAACCGGCTCCAATAGCACCAAAACCAAAAGCGAAAGCTTCACCCACTCCAGTCGCCCAGAAAGCCTCCGCTCCAGCCGCCAAAGCTTCACCCACTCCAGTTGCTCAAAAAGCCTCCGCTCCAGCCGCGCAAGCCTCATCCCCAGCTACCGCCTTCTACAATGCCGTTAATAAAGCAACAAGTGCAGCAGAATTAACTCAAACTGCCAAGACGAAAACCCAATGGAGTACCGTCGCGACCAATTGGCAACAAGCGATCGCCTTGATGAAGGCTGTACCGAAAGCTAACCCAAATCATCAAGTCGCCCAACAAAAAGTTGTAGAGTATCAAAAAAACCTGAACTACGCCCAACAGGCATCAGCTAATGCCAGGTAAAAACTAGAGTTTATAACAGCTAAATACCTCACGGCGAACGTTCTGACTCGTTAATTAAACGAGTTTATTCGCTTGCCCAAAAAGTCACTACATAAGCCAGGTAAGCTACTGAGCCTTTAAATAGCACGGCAAAATTCACTTTAGGTTATAAAGACGAAGGGAGAAGCTTAGGGGAAGTCTTCCTTTCACTCTTACCTCTTTCCCTTTAACCCAGTCCCTACAAGCTACTTTTCTCATTCCAACGTATACATTTGGGACGTATACGCAAACAGGACGTTCCGCAATCGTGATTGTATACCTCGGCTCTCAATACTTAAAGAAGAAACAAGTTTGAAGCCCAGGAGCAAAAGACAATGACGACTTACCAAGGAACCGCCGCCAACGACCAATACACTTGCACCAGCCTTGAAAGCGCTTCACTACTTGGGAATGGCGGTAACGATGAGTTGTGGGGAAATACTAACAACGATTATCTTAATGGCGGAGAGGGCAACGACTGCTTGTATGGACAGGGTGGTGATGACTATGTGTGTGGTGGTTGGGGTGATGACCACATGTCTGGAGAAACAGGCAACGACTCCTACCTGGTTGACAGCATTAATGACTTGGTAGTCGAGAACCTGAATGAAGGCAATGACACTGTCATCTCTTATGTCAGCTACACACTTGGAAACAACCTAGAGAACCTGAGGTTGTTGGACGGCACCGCAACTGAAGGTAACGGCAACAGCCTCAACAACACCCTTGAAGGGAATAACATTGGCAACATTCTGTCGGCTGGTAACGGAAACGACTTGGTTTACGGCAACGCGGGTAATGACACACTCAACGGTGGTAATGGCAACGATGAACTCGATGGTGGCGATGGCAATGACTCTCTATACGGGGAAAATGGCAGTGACACGCTGATAGGTGGTTTTGGCAACGACAGCTTGGTTGGTGGCAAGGGCAATGATGTTCTGTTAGGTGGCTCTCACAACGACACTTTATCGGGGGGTCAGGGTAATGACCGCCTGAATGGTTATGCCACGACTGGCTTAGGGACTACAGAGTTTGACACACTTACAGGCGGAAGAGGGTCTGATACATTTATCCTCGGAGGCTCGTGGGGCGTTTCTTACCTGGGAGATGGCTATGCCACAATTACAAATTGGCAAGCGTCATCTGATCGTATTGAAGTTTCTGGTGATTTAGATCAGTATTCCTTCCAATCGGCAGACTTGAGTGGCACGTCAGCACTGGATATGGGCATTTACTACAACAACGACTTAGTTGGTATTGTGCAAGATTCAACTAACGTAACCATTGAGCAGCATTTTATTTCCTTAGCTTAATTCATTGTTCAGCAGCAAATTGTAATCTTATCCCGACTTGACTCATCAACCTAAATCTGACCCAACGCGATCGCTTATAGAAAACGAACACGAAGCAACGGATACTGTAGACTAGTGCAGCACCTCTTCACAAAAGCTCACTAGAACAAGCACAGACGCGATCGCATTAACAGGTTTTTGTTTCCGCTTTTTTTGTATGAACCTAGATAGCTCAAAGACGCTAAGATACACATTTCCTGCCCACCTTAGCGCCTCTATCACAATAATTAGAATTGCCTCACGGTGCCTGAATTAGCACTAAAGAATTCTCTGGTACATAACTGCGGAAAATTCCGTTATCCGCTAAAGCTAGAACGAGTCGCAGTGGAGAATCTGGTCCAATTTGTAAGTCTGCCCATGGGACAGCAACCTCTAAACATTGCTTGAGTGCGACTTTGGCACGACTGGAACGAGGATGCCATTGATAATGTTCCCCAGCCTCCTGGAACCAAAATGATTGGGTTAGAAGATTAATCCCTAGTTGGTGGTGGAACAGATAGTCCATCGGTGCTTCATCCGGTAGTTCTGCCAAGGGTGCAGGGCTATTGTGCATTATCCGCTCAGGGTAGAACCAGAGCAGGTGCAGTTCACCTGGAATATCTTTACCCAGTTGGATGCCTGCCTTGAAGTCCAGTCTCAAATAAAAGTTAAGGTGGTCAACACCATACCAGAGGCGTTGGATATCGCTGCTGCGGTGCATTGTGCCGCGTGCGCCTCCGATTTCAATTCGACCCGCATTATCCCAGTCCTGCTCATCTCCCATTCCGTCGATGACGGGATGGATAAAGCTTTCTGGTGTATGGCTTCCTCGGACATCGTGAATTTCAACAGGTTGCTTGAGGCTGGGAGGAATTGGCTCATTTAATGCCTGATAAATCGCACAGACATGTTCCCGGAACAGTTGGTCAAACATCGCATCCTGATTTGAGGTATGACCTTCACCAAACCACCAGAACCAGTCAGAACCTTCAGCAGCATACAGCGCTTCCCAAACTTCTGGGTTATTTTCTTCTGTGGCTTCTGGGTGGTTGGCCAAGACTTGCCGCGCTTCAGTTAGCAAATCCCAAGCACGATTTTTTGCTGGGTCACCAATCCAGGTTGTGAAGCTGCCATCGACCCAGGAACCAGTATGCAGTTGACCTTCTGGCAGAATTTCGGTAGGTGGAAACTGTTCAACAAATTCACTCACAGTTACCAGTTTGATTTCTGGATGTTGCGAGAATCTTTCATAGAGTGATTCTAGGAAGGGGATACCGTCTCTTTCGTAATGCTCCCAGCAATTTTCTCCATCCAAAGCAATATTGACTAACCAAGGCTGTTCTAACGATGTTCCACCACCTGGTTGTCTAGCTTTTAGGGAACGTGCGATCGCTTCTAAGTGTCCCACTAGATCAGCCGCAGCCTGTTTTGGCTCCATGGCTCCATAAGTAAAGCCAATTAAATCCGATAATCGATGGTCTCGAAATACAATTGATAGCGGACCATGAGGGGTTTCCAAACGATAAGGACGATAAAGCAACTCTGGTTCTGAAACATTCCCCGCTTCATCTCGGTGGAAAAAGTGCTTTAGTGTACAACCCAAGACAGCCTCATCGGAGCAAATCCATTCAAACCCTGTTTGGGCAATATAAGGTAAAATCTCTGGGCTAACAGACTGCTCTGAAGGCCATAAGCCACGCGGAGCGCGACCGAAGCGGTCTTTGTACATTTCCCAAGCTTTGTTAAGATGCCGAGGAATGTCCTCTTCCCACTGGAAGCGAGACTGCGGTAGGGTCATGTTTGGCACAGCCCGTTGCCCAACGTTTGTATCTGCCAGTAGAGGTAATATTGGGTGAGTGTAAGGCGTTGTCGTCACTTCCAGTTGCCCCGCATCTTGCATTTTCCGGTGCTGAGGAATAATCCGACTGAGGATTTCTCTTTGTTTTGAGAAAATCCGTTGGCGATCGCCTAAAGTAAAATTGCGCTCCTGCTTTAACCATCCCTCAATCTCTGGATCATCCCAAAATAGCGGGTCAATCCAGCTCAAGTTGTGCCATGCTAGCAGGTCACTATAGTCTTGCTCTGTCCAATTGTCTAAACACCACGCCCTTCCCTTATCCTGCCGCGTCCAGTACAACTCAGCATAGCGAGGGTGGGGGTCAATCAGCGTGTGGTGATTGCCATCAAAGAAATGCTCAATAATGAATTGCCGTTGTCCAGTATTTAGCTGTTCTGTGGGCGTTAGCGCTACTGCCAGATAAGGGTCGAAGGCAGTACCCGCGATGTAATCTTCGAGCTGCAAAATCAGCGACGGAACTAAGTTCACTGTTTGATGCAACTTTGGATAGCGCTCCAGCAGTAGCACTAAATCCAAGTAATCTTTCGTACCATGTAATCGCACCCAAGGTAGACGGTATTGCCCTGGAGCAACCGAGGCGCTATCACGGCATTTATACAGTGGCTGGTGCTGGTGCCAGATAAAGGCGACGTATAACGGATGAGCCATAGTTGAGAGTTAAAAGTTTAGTGTTAGGAGTTGAGCTGATTGATGGTAGCTCTCTAACTCTATAACTCTTAACCCTTAACTCAAAATTAAGCTGTTGTACATTTAACTGACTTACTGGGGAATGCTTTTGAAAAGCAAGAGGTGAGAGATTAGGGTCTTGCCTTACCTCTTACCTCTCACCTCTTACCAAACGATTGATGTTAAGTTATGCCCTTTAAAGGCACAGGCGCTTGTTAAAAGACTTGTTCAACTTCAGCAATTTCAGGGATAAATTCGCGCAAACGGCGCTCAATCCCCATTCTCAAAGTCATTGCTGAACTGGGGCAAGAGCCACAAGCTCCTTGAAGCCGGAGTTTAACAATGGGTCCATCCAACTCAACGAGTTCAACATTGCCGCCATCAGCCATTAGGTAAGGACGCATTTCATCCAAAACCGTTTCGACGTTTTCAGAAGTTAGTGCCAATGTTTCGGACATAATTCACCTTTAATGTTGTTGATAGTGGGTACGCACAAACCAGACGGGACGAGTCACGTCCCTTGCCACTACATTCATCCTAGCTCTGTTCAAAGTGAGCCAAGTAAGCTTTGAGCTTACCACTAAGAGCCTGTGTCAACTCAACACTTAGCACTTAGGATTTTGCTCAGACGGCTACAGGTTGCAACAGCTTCACATTTGAGAAGGAATACTCAGTAGTGATTGGCTTGCCGTCTTGCTCTGATTGGATCATGCGACGGGTCATGATGTAGTAATCGCCAACCTTCTCATAACTATCTTCAGATTGGCTACCTCCCTTAAGTTCACCCGTTTTAACATCGTGATACACGGAATCATAACGGCTAGCCAGATAGCCTTCACCCGTATCGAGACTGCTAAAGGTGTTGATGGTGACGACAATACCGTGGATGTGACGGTGGACGAGGCTCACTTCGTTATTACGGATTTTATAGCGATCGCCCATCGCCTTACCACTCACCAGGATTTCCACCGCTCCGGTTTCATCCGTTTCACCAAAGTCGAAGGTATTTTTACCGTGGGATTCTTCAAAAGTACGGCGAACGCGATGAATAGTAATTTCGCGTAACTGATTTACAATGTCCTCTTTTGCTTTCTCGTCGTCTACTCCAGTGACTTCTACAGCTAGTTTAGGACTAATGTGAACGGTACCTGTATAGACTTCATCACCCTGCTGCAACTGGACATCAGCCGTGTAGCCAGGGAAGTTTTTGTCCCAAGTGTAGCGGTTTTCGTAGGCAGATTGAAACAACTCACGAGCGCTTTTTTGCTCTGTCATAAGATCTTTATGCAATCAACCTCTCTAGTTTAAAAATCTTTGCAGAGGCTTGGAGCGTCTGCAAGAAAATTCAACCGTTTTGACACCAAAGACTAAGCGTTAAATAATTCAATCTGTTTTATCAGTCTGGTTGGCTAGAAATCATCACAGGCTCCTGATATAACGGCACCGTGAACGTTACCGTCGAACCTAGTCCTTCGCCCATGCTGTAAAAATTGACGACCCCACCCATCGTTTCTACCAGTTTTTGGGAGATGGTCAACCCTAAACCAGTACCACCATATTGCCGAGTGCGCTCACCATCCACCTGACTGAAGGATTGAAACAGTTTGTCTTGCTTATCGAGCGAAACTCCAATCCCGGTATCTGCCACCCGAACTTTTACCAATCCAGGAAGTTCCTGATCTTTGAAGGTTACCTTTTTCTTGAGAACCTCCGCACTCACGGTTACGCCGCCTTCGTGGGTAAATTTAATCGCGTTGCCAATCAAATTCAGCAGCACCTGCAACAGCCGTTGATAGTTGCCGTACAGAATCACATCATCATGGGTGGAAGGTAATTCAATATTCAGGCTGAGGTTCTTTTGTTGTGCTTGATTTTGAGTAAAGTTTCTGACATCATTCATCAGTTCACGAAGCTTGACTTGACTAAGTTCAAGCTCCATTTTGCCAGCTTCGATTTTGGCAATATCCAGGATGTCGTTGATAATATCCAGTAGATGCAGGGCTGAACGATGAGCATCATCAATGAATTCACTCTGTTCCTCTGATGTATCAACCATTCCGTCGATAATCAGCTTGAGGCTACAGATAATGCCATTGAGGGGAGTCCGCAGTTCGTGAGTTGTGTTGGCGAGGAACTGACTCTTAAGGCGAGACACCGCTTCGGCTTGCTCACGCGCTTCTTCTAACTGCTTGTACAACGTAGCATGAGCGATCGCAGTTCCAACTTGTTCTGCGAGTTCGCGCACCAACTCAATTTCTGCCTCACTCCATTGACGATGGCGATCGCATTGTTGCAATCGAATTAAACCATTGGGTTCGTCTTTGTCGGAAGTAGAAACAACCAGCACCGACTGCGCCGGAGTATTAGCTTTTGCGGCTATCTCTACTACGACTGGCTCCCGACTCATGAGGGCTTGCTTTAGGTCAGGTTCAGCACTCAGTTTCAGGGATTTGCCTACCGTTGACGCTGATGAGTCTTGAGAATACTCTGCCTTTACCTTGACTTCTAGAGCATTGGGTCTGTACGAGCAGATGGTACAGCGAGTTACCTGTAGCGCTTTCCCCAAGCTCTTCACCGTCTCCTGCCAAATCGTATCTAGGTCGAGTGTCCGACGAATCTTACGGGCAATCTGGGTTAGGAGTTTTTGATTGGGGTCTAAACTTAAGGGCATCAGAGAGTCGATCACCGTCTGAACCGATGCTTCAGGCAACAGGTGACCCATCACCAGAACTCTCGTGGTGCCATCAGCTTGCAAAATTGGGCTGATGACCAACTCAAACGGGAAAAATTGATCTTGGTAACAAAACGAATGGATGCAACGCTCAGGAGTCCGTTGTTCCAAAATTCGTTGAATTTGCTCCCGATACGCTTCTAAGGCGATCGGGCGAAACGTATCAATTAGGGGAAGTCCTAGCACTTGCTCGTTCGCCAGACCATAGCGCTCAGCCGCTTGCCAATAAAACGAGTGGTACTGACCAGATGCATCCTGAGTAAACACAAGCTCGGACCCCAACCCCTGCAAAAAGCCTTGCTTGCCTACTGCAGTAGCCGATTCCATATTGCTATACCCAGATCGAGGACATTGTAGATTAGCAGGAGCAGTCATTCAGAAGACACCTGGAAACTGCAAACGTTAAAGGATTAGCTGAAGCTATCGGGCGTAAATGCAACCAAAACAGCCGGGAGCCTCAGGCACAATTTCACGCGCATGAGTCCTTTACCTGTTTTATCTCAATCGTTCCATTCACCTCGTGGTGGTACGGGCGGATTTCGATCTAATGTACGGGTCAGTTCATCATCTCGTTCCCGTTCACCTCGAAGCCACTGACGAATTGCTGTCTCAATGACCTTACTTGGATCGTTAGTCAAGTGCTTGATTTGTTCTAACAGGTCTGAGTCCAGATGGATGGAAATTTCCTCCTTATCCGCTGAACGCTCTCGATGTACGGCATGATTGTTCATGTTAGGTATGTTCAGTTCCTCTTATTCATCTTACGTTAACTAGCCCTTGACACGCCAAGGGTCTGGGCTTGCTGAAATTTATGCAGTTTTATTAACCTTTTCCAATCATGCCATCTCCAGTATGTCTCCCGCTTTAGTGTGCGGAAACATTAAAATACATTAAGTGCTACTGAACTCTGTGCCAGTTCTTTAAGAGTCACCACCACAGCTATGACTGACGTTCCTGTCTCTCGCATTCGTAACTTTTCAATCATTGCCCACATTGACCACGGAAAATCCACTCTAGCCGATCGCTTGCTGCAAACTACTGGTACTGTAAAAGACCGGGAGATGAAGGAACAGTTCCTGGACAACATGGATCTGGAACGGGAGCGGGGCATTACGATTAAGCTACAAGCCGCGCGAATGAACTACACCGCCAGTGATGGTGAGGAGTACGTTCTGAACTTAATTGACACTCCGGGTCATGTCGATTTTTCCTACGAGGTATCGCGATCGCTTGTTGCCTGTGAAGGCGCACTGCTAGTGGTAGATGCTTCTCAGGGCGTTGAGGCACAAACACTCGCGAATGTTTATTTAGCACTTGAGCATAATCTCGAAATTATTCCCGTTCTCAATAAAATCGACTTACCCGGAGCTGAACCAGAGCGGGTAAGCAGCGAAATTGAAGAAATCATCGGACTCGATTGTAGCGGAGCAATTAAGGCATCGGCAAAAGAAGGGATTGGGATTAATGAAATTCTAGAGTCGATTGTGCATCTGGTGCCTCCCCCGAAGGACACGGTAAACCAGCCGTTGCGGGCGTTGATTTTTGATAGCTACTATGACCCCTATCGGGGCGTGATCGTGTATTTCCGGGTGATGGATGGAACCGTTAAAAAAGGCGATCGTGTCCGTTTGATGGCATCCGGTAAAGAGTACGAATTGGATGAACTTGGTATTCTTTCTCCTACTCAAGTTCAGGTTAATGAACTACACGCCGGAGAAGTAGGCTATCTGGCAGCCGCTATTAAAGCTGTAGAAGATGCCCGTGTCGGTGACACTATTACCTTAGCCGCCGCACCAGCCGCTGAGCCTCTACCTGGCTACACGAAAGCTAAGCCTATGGTGTTTTGTGGCTTGTTCCCAATTGATGCTGATCAATACGAAGACTTACGGGATGCCTTAGAGAAGCTGAAGCTTAATGACGCTGCCCTCAACTATGAGCCAGAAACCTCCAGTGCGATGGGATTTGGCTTCCGCTGTGGCTTTTTGGGCTTACTGCACATGGAAATTGTTCAGGAGCGACTGGAGCGAGAATACAATCTGGATTTAATCACCACAGCGCCTTCTGTAGTTTATAAAGTGACCACCCTTAGCGGTGAAGCCTTTGAGATTGACAATCCCAGCACTCTCCCACCGCCCCAAGAACGAGAAAAAATTGAAGAACCCTATGTCCAGGTAGAGATGATTACGCCAGAAACCTACGTTGGCACCTTAATGGAACTCTGCCAAAATCGGCGGGGTGTGTTTAAGGACATGAAGTATCTCACCCAAGGACGAACCACGTTAATTTATGAGTTGCCCTTGGCAGAAGTCGTAACAGACTTTTTTGACCAGTTGAAATCGCGATCGCGTGGCTATGCCAGCATGGAGTATCACCTCATCGGCTACCGAGAGAACCCTCTGGTCAAATTGGATATTTTAATTAATGCTGATGCCGTTGACTCTTTGGCGATGATTGTCCACCGAGACAAAGCCTACAATGTTGGTCGTGGAATGGTTGAAAAGCTTAAGGAACTAATTCCCCGTCACCAATTCAAAATTCCGATCCAAGCTTCTATTGGAAGCCGAGTAATCGCCAGTGAACACATCCCCGCTTTACGCAAAGATGTTCTTGCGAAGTGCTATGGCGGCGACATCAGCCGCAAGAAAAAACTGCTTCAAAAGCAAGCCAAAGGTAAAAAGCGGATGAAATCTGTTGGCACTGTTGATGTTCCGCAGGAAGCATTTATGGCTGTATTGCGCCTCGATCCACAGTAAAATTCCGAATATTTGTAAAGACTCTAGGTCGGCTCAAGGTTAAGGCTAAAGCTTGACAGAAAAATCTAAAGTTGAAAGCCAAACTTCTGTATCGCAGCATACATATTTGAAATAAACTAAGAGAGATTGCTCAAACAAGCTCTCAGGAGGCTCTGTTGTCGAAAACTGTAAAACAACAGAGCTTTCTTTTAGAACAAGAGTCTATTCATACAGAGAAAATCCTAGGCGTTGAGCTAGTGTACATTTATCCAGCAGATTGACACGCCGGAGTCCATGAACTTCGATGCACAACAAAACCCTGAAAGTCTCTTTCTCCGAATGCCTAATCACAACGGTCAAGCCGATTTCTCGAAACGAAGCAATTAAGAAAAAATGAATCAAACTTCTACTGGACTTATCTTCCAAGCTTTTTCTGAGTCACCAACTTCTAATTCCTAAAATTAGGCACTCAGAGGAAAATATAGAGGCAGAGTAGGAACCGTTGTCAGTATCTTCACACAGTCTTTAAATTTAGCTTGGTTTCACTTATCAAAATTGTGGCATCTTCAACATAAAGCGATTAGCATAGTCTTGCTAAAGTGATCCCCCTGTACTTGAAATTATGAGAATCCTGGTTACTGGTGGTGCTGGTTTTATCGGTTCCCATCTTATAGATCGATTGATGGAAGACGGGCATGAAGTAATTTGTATAGATAACTTCTACACCGGTCACAAGCGCAACATCCTTAAATGGCTAGATCACCCCTACTTTGAACTGATCCGCCACGATATCACCGAACCAATTCGATTAGAAGCTGACCAAATTTACCACCTGGCTTGTCCAGCTTCGCCAGTTCATTACCAGTACAATCCGGTTAAGACGATTAAAACGAACGTCCTAGGCACTCTGAACATGCTGGGTTTAGCGAAGCGAGTGAAGGCAAGATTTTTACTGGCTTCTACCTCTGAGATTTATGGAGACCCTGAGGTTCATCCTCAATCAGAAGATTACAGAGGAAATGTTAATCCCATTGGTCCTCGTAGCTGTTACGACGAAGGAAAGCGAGTTGCAGAGACTCTTGCTTTTGACTACCATCGGCAAAATGATGTAGAAATTCGCGTTGCTCGAATTTTTAACACCTATGGCAGTCGAATGTTTGAACAGGATGGTCGAGTTGTCAGTAATTTTGTTGTGCAAACCCTCCAGGGTAAGCCTTTGACGGTGTATGGGGATGGTTCACAAACCCGAAGCTTCTGCTATGTATCCGACTTGGTAGAAGGACTAATGCGGTTAATGAATGGTGAACATACGGGTCCCATCAATTTAGGCAATCCAGATGAATACACAATTTTAGAACTGGCTCAAGCTGTTCAGAAGATGGTGAATCCCGACGCTGAGATTATCTTTAAGCCTCTCCCTCAAGATGACCCAAAACGTCGCCGACCCGATATTACAAAAGCAAAGTCTTTGCTGGGATGGCAACCTACCGTACCCTTACAAGAAGGGTTAAAAATGACAGTGGAAGATTTTCGTGCTCGCGTAGCATCTCCTCAAGGGCAGCATCTAGCTTCAGTTTCAGAGTAGTCATCTTGTCAGGGTAAAAATCGGTAGACCAAGTGATTGAGAAGCTTGCACATCATTTGTTTGGGCTACCGATTCTGGAGAGCTAAAAAAATTCGGGTGCAGAGGAGATAGATGCAACAGCAAAAATTCCCTGACCCATCACTTGTATCAGTAAGGAGCTAATTTATGCGCGTTTGTGTCATTGGTACTGGATATGTTGGTTTAGTAACTGGTGTTTGCCTTGCTCATATTGGGCATCACGTCATTTGCATAGACAATAACGAAGAGAAAGTCAAGCTGATGAAATCAGGGCAGTCACCTATTTATGAGCCGGGACTTTCGGAAATTATGCATGAGGCAAGTCAGGCTGGAAATCTAGAATTTACTTCAGATTTAGCAGCAGGTGTGGCTCATGGTGAGGTTTTATTTATTGCTGTAGGAACACCTGCTTTACCAAACGGTGAAAGTGATACTCGTTATGTTGAAGCCGTGGCTCGTGGAATTGGCGCGAATCTTAACGGTGGTTATAAGGTAATTGTTAATAAATCAACGGTACCGATTGGCTCTGGTGACTGGGTACGGATGATTGTTTTAGATGGTGTTGCTGAGCGTCAGATGGCTCTGGTTGGCGCGGGTGGCGTTGTTACAGAAGCACCACCAGAAACGACGAGTGAGTTTGAAGTCGTCAGTAATCCAGAGTTTTTGCGTGAAGGCTCAGCGGTTTACGACACGTTTAACCCAGATCGAATTGTGCTGGGAAGCAATAGTGAACGTGCGATCGCAATGATGAAGGAACTCTATGCTCCCATTGTTGAGCGCAAGGTTGCTGAAGATAAGTCATTGCCTCCTGTTCCTGTTGTGGTTACTGATGTCAGCTCAGCCGAGATGGTGAAGTACGCCGCGAATGCCTTCTTAGCAACCAAAATTAGCTTTATCAATGAAGTTGCTAACATTTGCGATCGCGTTGGTGCTGATGTTACCCAAGTTGCGAAAGGAATCGGCTTAGACTCCCGAATTGGCAACAAATTTTTGCAAGCTGGTATTGGCTGGGGTGGTTCCTGCTTCCCCAAAGATGTCTCTGCGTTAATTCATACCGCTGATGACTATGGCTACGACGCTCAACTGATGAAAGCGGCTGTTAATGTCAACCAACGCCAGCGCTTAATTGCGATCGAAAAACTCCAGCAAGCACTCAAAATCCTCAAAGGTAAAACCGTTGGCTTGTTAGGCTTAACCTTTAAGCCAGACACCGACGACCTCCGGGATGCTCCAGCACTCATTCTAATTGAACAGCTAAACCGTCTTGGAACAAAAGTTAAAGCCTACGACCCGATTATTTCTCAAACTGGTATGCGTCATGGTTTAACAGGTGTTTTTGTGGAAACCGATCCAGAGCGGCTAGCCGATGGCTGTGATGCCTTGGTAGTAGTGACAGACTGGGAACAATTCCGGAAGCTGGACTATGTCAAGATGGCGAAGTTAATGAACAACCCTGTCATCATTGATGGTCGCAACTTCTTAGATCGAGAAGAAGTAGAGAAGGCTGGTTTCCGCTTTTTAGGTATTGGGCGATAGCATCCTTGTCCTTCAGAGAAGAGTTACAGAAAGCGGCGGACGAAATTACTCTTCCTCAAGCAGGAAGGGGTTTCCCGCCGCTTTGTTGTCTGTTAAAGAATATAGATAACCAACAACCAACAACTAATAACCAATAACCAATAACCAACAACCTTACGTTGGATGAGTTAAGGTAACTGTAGTTGAGCTTGTGTATTGAAAAATTGGCGGCAAAGTCCTTGAGTCACCAAGACAGTTGTCACGAGGTTGGCAAAGGCAAGCATAAACATAATCAAGATTTGGTAAGAGGCTGCATTTAAGGGGTCAATACCACTCAACAGTTGACCTGTGATAATCCCCGGTAGCGTGACAACACCGACAACCATCATTTGGTTGAGGGTAGGAATGAGTCCGGCGCGGATTGCGTCTTTGCGGTAGGTTGCTACTGCCTGTTGTGGAGTTGCGCCTAGGCTTAAATGAGTTTCGATTTCCAGGCGACTGCTGCTAATTGTGCTGACGAGGCGTTCACCTGCGATCGCAGCCCCATTCATCGCGTTTCCCAGAACAATCCCAGCTAAGGGAATTAAGTACTGTGGCTCATACCAGCTTTCTGGTTGAATAATCAACAGATTTGTATAACTCAACGTGAGGGCTGTACTGAAGAAAATTGCCCCAAACACTACATACAACAGTTGGGGAATCTTTTTGCTGATGCGATTGCGAGCCGTAATTGTAGCAATCGTCAGCATCACCAGTAAGACGGCTAGAACAGCAAAAGGGTCGTTTAGGGCAAAAACCACAAAGAGTATATACCCGACACCTATTAGCTGTATAACGGTGCGTACTGTCGCGATCGCAAGTGACATTTCCAGCCCCAACCCTTGCCAACTGGATAACCCAATTGCGATCGCCATCATGCCCAATGCCCAAACTAAGTCAGTTAAGTCAAGTTCAATTAAAGAATCCACGTTCGGTTACACGTAAGAGGTAAAAGGTGAGAAATCTGCGTTCTTCAGAGTGCCTCCAAGACTAAATGAAGGATAGAGGAAGATGCTTCACTGGAAGCCAAGCAACCCTCCAGAATCTCCAGCCTCTTTTAATTATCTCCGTCACTAGCTAACACATAATGCCATGAGTACTTGAAACAATTTGAGAACTTTATCATTCTGAAGAAACATGAACAGGGAACACCTGGATTCCCTTTTTCGGCAAAATTTGATTTATTTAAGTAAAAATTCTAGGTGTAAGCGAGTGAATAACGTTCCCACTTTTGACCTGACACGGCAATACCAACTGATTGGAGAAGAAGTAAATGCTGCGGTTCAGGACGTTTTGACCTCTGGGTGCTACATCGGTGGTTCAATTGTTAAGGGTTTTGAGCAACAGTTTGCGGATTACACAGGGGTTAAAGACTGCGTAGCTTGTAATTCTGGTACTGATGCTCTCTATCTTGCACTACGCGCTTTGCAAATCGGTTCTGGTGATGAGGTGATTACAACACCCTTCACGTTTATTGCTACGGCTGAAGTAATTACGGTTGTTGGTGCAACGCCTGTTTTTGTTGATATTGACCCGAAAACTTTTAATCTTGATGTCACGCAATTAAAAGCGGCAATCACAAAACGGACAAAAGCCATCCTGCCCGTTCACTTATTTGGACAGTCGGTGGATATGACGGCACTGATGGCGATCGCAAACGAGGCAGGAATAGCTGTAATTGAAGATTGTGCCCAAGCAGTAGGCGCCCAGTGGAAGGGGCAAAAGGTAGGGAGTATTGGGCATATTGGCTGTTTTAGTTTCTATCCCACAAAAAATCTGGGTGCCTGTGGCGATGGCGGCGCGGTAACGACAAATGATCCTGCGATCGCGGATTCCATCCGTAAGCTGCGAGAGCATGGAATGAGTAGTGTTCGCTATCGTCATGACGAAACGGGCATCAACAGTCGCTTGGATGCCATGCAAGCGGCAATCCTCCAAATAAAACTACGCTATCTTGACCGTTGGAATAATGCACGTCGTGAGCTGGCTACCAATTATCACCAGTTGTTGCAGCCAGTACCAGGAGTCGTGATTCCCGAAGAAACTGCCGAAGGGCGTTCTGTCTGGAATCAATACACCATCCGTTTGATTAAAGAAAGTAATACTAACCACTACCGGGACGAGGTACGGAACAAGCTACAGCAAGTTGGTGTCAATACAGCGGTTTATTACCCGTTACCTTTGCACTTGCAGCCAGTCTACAAGGATTTAGGTTGCAAACCCGGTCAGTTGCCGATCGCTGAGCAAGCTTGCCATGAGGTATTGTCGCTGCCAATGTTCCCAGAACTGTCGTTTGAGGAACAGCAGCAAGTAGTCTACAGCTTGAAGGATTGTATTATTTATTAGCCCACTGGCTGCCCATAAGCCTTTGCAGGGGCGCTGCGTCTTGCGCCCCTACAGCAATTGTTTAGGCAATTGATGCTTTTGGAAGTCCTCTATACGCGATCGCGCACAGGGGTAGCAGTTGCCAATGCTTCAACCAGGCTACGGACAGCGGCAACCATGGCGACTTCGTTATCTAATTGATTGATGGCAGAACCGACACCAACACCCGCCGCACCAGCAGCGATCGCCATTGGTACAGTTACATTAGATAAACCAGACGCACACAGTACTGGTACTGATACCGCACGGGAAATCTCATAGGCTGCCGCTAAGGTTGGGGAAGCTTTTTCCACTAACCCTAATGTCCCGGCTGAACGAGGGGTGCTGCTGGTTCCGCCTTCAGTTTGAATGATGTTGGCACCCGCTTGTACCAATTCCTCTGCCAGTTGTACTTGCTGATCGAGAGTCAGGATGTGGGGGACAGTGACAGACAAGGTGATGCCAGGGAGAAGCGATCGCGTTTCTTGGGTTAGTGCTAACACTTCTTCTGCCTCAAACCGCCGTCCCTGAGCATAAAAGCTATCGAAGTTACCAATCTCGATTAGATCGGCACCTGCTTCGGTTGCTTTCACAAACAGGTTGGGTTCTACAGCAGATACACAAACTGGGAGATTAGTCAATCCCTTCACCAGTTTTACTAAATCAGCGTCGGCGGCGATATCGACGAAAGTGGCACCACCCCGATCAGCGGCCTTGACGATTGCTGCCACACGGTTGGCATCAAAATTATTCAAGCCGCTAATTACTTTGAGAACTCGGCTCTGCTCAAACGCTTTTTGTAATCTAGGATGCATAGTCATAGTTGCTCTTCATCGTTACTTTACAACTATCTCATCCTAAATTGTTATATCTTAGTGGCTTGGACGGAAAGGGGGCTTTTTGCCTAGACTAAAAGCATACTAGAGATCCAACATCATCCTGCCATTGAAAATCCATGAATTTTCCGCCTGGAAACCTCTCTACGTTTCATACAGACGTTTTGCAGCAAACACAGTTGGGTCAGCTGTGTGGTCAAGATAAACTATTTCGCGATCGCTATGAAGTGCTGCGGATGATTGGTCGAGGTGGTTTTGGCGTTACCTTTCTGGCAAGAGATGTGTTGTTACCCGGTGAACCCTGGTGTGTTATCAAGCAATTGTGTCCCAAAGTTATTGAGCCTAGTGCCTTGGAAACGGCGCGTAAGCGTTTTGAACGTGAGGCGAAAACTTTAGGGAAGCTGGGTAGCCACTCTCAAATTCCTCTCCTACTTGATTATTTCGTTGCAGATGGGGAGTTTTACTTAGTTCAGGAATACGTGCGTGGAATGACGTTGGCAAGGCTGGTGAGGCGGGTAGGTTGTCTAACGGAAGCTTCAGTCAAGCGCTTTTTACGAGAAATTCTCCCAGCAGTGCAGTATGTCCACAGCCAGCAAGTTATTCATCGCGATATAAAGCCGCAGAATATCATTCGTTGTGAAGACGATGGAAGGCTAGTACTGATTGATTTCGGGGCAGTGAAGGAGCTTATTGCTCAGGCTGGCGATAATACGATGAAAACGCCAACAACCCATTTTATTGGAACAGTAGGATTTGCACCACCGGAACAATTTTCTCTACGACCTGTATTTGGTAGTGATATTTATGCTCTAGGCATTACTTGTCTATATTTATTAACTGGGAAAGCTCCCCTAGATTTTGATACTCATCGCCAAACGGGTGAACTTCTGTGGCAAGATTCCGTGCAAATCAGTGACTCCTTTGCCAAGATTCTCGGCAAAATGCTCAAGATTTCTCTACAAGAACGCTATAAATCAGTTAAAGCGATTCTACGAGCGCTCGATCAAGAATCACCGCATGATAGTTTATCCAAGTGTCTAGTCATGCGCCACCAACCAGACTACACTGTTGCAGCAAGTAAGAATGACAGCACTGGTGATAATCCTCACTCTCCTGCTGCCAAAGCTGCGATCGCAATTCGAGACTGGAAATACCGAATGCAAGTCAGACAGCAGCAGCGCGATAAGGAAAAAATTGATAGTTTACCCAATGAATCTGATTAGTTTTTGGTTGTTTGTTATTGGTTATTTGTATCTTTACCGTTTTAATCCCTGATAGGGATTCATGTTAATTGAAAGGCAATGATGGACAGATTGGCTCAGCCTTTAGCCGTTTCAATCCCTGATAGGGATTCATGTTAATTGAAAGTCGGTTCGCGTTGGTCGCTCATTAACGTCCACCTCGTTTCAATCCCTGATAGGGATTCATGTTAATTGAAAGGTAATTTGGATATTATTTAATGCCTTCTCAAAATACGTTTCAATCCCTGATAGGGATTCATGTTAATTGAAAGAGCGAGTGCCTGAAAGGCTTACAGTATGAAGTTTTCAAGGTTCTTTTGCGCGGTTCAATTGGATTATAGCATTCAAGCTGATAGATCAGGCAAGACCCAGAGTGTCTAACTCGTCGCAAAGCTAGCCATCCCAGTACTTTTGGGAGTTGCGTGAATCTAAAAATGAGGCGAGAGATTTCAAACCCTTGTCTAATCAGGAATACTGTTCTAAATTGCCGTACTCGCTGAAAACACCTACGCACTCGCGCACCCAACTGTGAAGTCGCCAGCAAAAATTGCGATCGCTCATCCCTTGCCATCCGTTAAATTAAAGTTGGCTAACCTCCAACCAAAGAATTATGGCAACTGGAATTCAGAAACTCAAAAATGGTCTACTGGCTCTTTTTCTGAAGTCCAATTGTCCCCTATGCGATCGCCCCGCAGACATCGAAGTGTGTGAATACTGTCAGCGACAATTGCTACGCTGTCAGCTTAAAACACCAAGCGACTTGTGGCAAGGTGAATTACCAGTCTTTGTCTGGGGAAGTTATAGCGGTACCTTGAAACAAGCGATCGCTTCCCTAAAATACGATAACCAACCTCAACTAGCGCGTCCATTAGGTCACTGGCTAGGGCAAGCATGGCTCAAATCACCCGCCGCTACCCAGGTAAAAAAGTTGACAGTAGTTCCAATTCCCCTCCATCCAACCAAGCTACAACAACGCGGCTACAACCAAGCAGAACTGGTTGCCCAAAGCTTTTGCCAATTCACTGGTTACAAAGAGCAACCACAGGGTTTAGAACGAGTTCGTTCCACCGAGGCGCAGTTTGGTTTATCTGTCAAAGAGCGAGAGCAAAACCTTGCGGATGCCTTTGTAATTGATAAACGCTTAGCCCAACATCCACCAAGCGCACCTGTACTATTAGTCGATGATATCTACACGACAGGAGCAACCGTCTGCTCAGCCGCTCAAGCCTTCCGAAAAGCAGAAATACCTGTATATGGAGTAGTTGCGATCGCAACCTCCAAAAAATAATACGTCCTGACCAAGTTAAGCAAAATGGCACTGAGTTAAGGGAGATGAAGGATATAGGGGAGTACTTTCTTCCCCACTCTCCTGAAGTTTCAACAGGCAATTTAGATGTGTGACAGCTTACTCCCCCCTCCCCTCAAACTCTTCCAGCAACGTCTGCAACGCTGTTTTCATCTCATCAATACTTGTTGTTGCTGTACCAAATTGACGTACAACAATACTTGCCGCTAAATTGCCCAAAACTGCTGCTTCCCAAAACGATGCTCCCATACACAAACTCAACGTCAGTGCTGCCACCACAGTATCTCCAGCACCCGTAACATCAAAAACATCAGTACGATTGAACGCTGGGATATGATGCTCAGCACCACTACGGTCAAATAAGCTCATTCCCTCATCGCCACGAGTAATTAAAATTTGTTGAGCCTGCGTCAGTGCTAATAAATCTTGACCCGCTTTTGTAAGAGTTTGAGGATTTTTAATCGCATATCCTACGGCTTGCTCCGCCTCCGGTAGATTTGGCGTAAATACCCCAGCAGTGCGATAACGTCCCAAATTCTTTTGAGCATCGACCACTGTCAGAGGGTGTGACAACGCCGCTTCTATAACTGGTGCGGTGAGGACACCATCCCCATAATCAGAACAAACCACCGCATCGACTGTATCCAACTGCTGTCGAATCTCATCCGCTAGCTGTAACTGCACATCTGAGTCTGGCAAATCATCTGATTTTCGATCTACCCGCACAATCTGCTGAGTTACTGACTGACGTGCATGACCAGCAATTCGAGTTTTAGTTACCGTTGGTCGGTCTGGGTCAATTAAGATTGCCCTAGTATCAATGCCAGCCACTTCAAAAATTTGCCGCAGAACTTCACCTTGGCTATCCTTTCCAACCAATCCGGCAACTTTCACCTTCGCGCCTAGCTTCGCAAGGTTATAGACAGCATTTGCTCCACCCCCAGGCGTTTGTCTAGTGGTTTCATGGCGGATAATTAACACAGGAGCCTCTCTGGAAATGCGCTCGACTTGACCTGTTAGAAATTCATCGAGAGTCAAGTCACCAACGACCAACACCCGTGCTTGGGAAAAGCGATCGAGTAACCCAAATAAACGCTCCGCTGAGGCAACTAGCTGATTTGTGAAAGAAGATTCAGGCATAGACTAAGGATAGACAAGAGCAGCAAAACACCAAGGCTCCATTATCCAATCTTGTGAGCTAGGTGTCTCGCCTACCAATGAGCCAGAGCAGGCTTCTCGACTGACTTCTCTCATTGGTAATTAGAGGTTTTTCAGTTGGAAGTTCCTAATCTCACTCGTCAGGTGTGTTTTCGGGTCTAGGTGAGTTTTGAGGCTCAGGGGAATTCTGTCGCTCATTTGAGTTTTCGGGTCTAGGTGAGTTTTGAGGCTCAGGGGAATTTTGCCGCTCATTTGAGTTTTCGGGCTTAGGTGAGTTTTGAGGCTCAGGGGAATTCTGCCGCTCATTTGAGTTTTCGGGCTTAGGTGAGTTTTGAGGCTCAGGGGAATTCTGCCGCTCATTTGAACGTTCAGTAGACCTCAAAGCTGGGCAAATTTCTTTGCTGTATTCAAAGCTGGTATACACCTGGTAAAGCTTTGGGGCACCCGTTGTATTTCTGAAACTGCGAGAACTAATTTCCTGGCTAGCTTGCTGATTGAAAATCTGGTAACCTGCACTCCGAATTAAGTCTATCTGTGCTGTTTTCCCACTAGCATCTACCAAAACATTATGGACAGCCGTGCCTTCTAGCTGCTTCAAGCAGGCGGCTTTGGGATAAGTCCCCTCGCGACGTTGGATTTCCG
This sequence comes from Microcoleus sp. FACHB-SPT15, assembly GCF_014849525.1. Classification (NCBI taxonomy): domain Bacteria; kingdom Bacillati; phylum Cyanobacteriota; class Cyanophyceae; order Oscillatoriales; family Microcoleaceae; genus Microcoleus; species Microcoleus sp. FACHB-SPT15. Next base: position 123,578 of record NZ_JACJNU010000065.1, read on the forward strand.
GCTCTGCCTGCTGCACTTTTGCCCGTGAAGCAACATCATTTCTCATGGCTTCAGCCGACGTGGTATTACTACTGTCCGGTCTGAGGCTCTGCTGGATCTGCCGAATGTCTTGCACCCGCTGGGCGATTAGTGTTTGCGTCCGTGATGTTCCAGGTGTTTGTGTTGCTGGAGTGTTGGAAGGTGCTGGTGGTGTAGAGCCATTAGCCGCCACAGTTGTTTGCGTTGGCCTAGTGGGTGTTGAAGACGGTTGGGGTATAGGTTGTTGAGATGTGGGCGGTTGAGGTGGTGGTGGCGTGGGTGTAGTCGGCAGGAACACTGGTGGTGTAGCCGTTGTTGTATCAGGAAAACTTGGGAACGGTGGTAGGGGAGCAGCAGGAAGACCACCGGGCAATGAGCGTGGTTGGATAGGAGTTACTGGCAGTGACGTGGCTCGGTTAGTCCTAGTCCATATAGGACTATTACGAACAGGAAACTTTATGCGGCTTGGCTGTCGGCTGAATGACGGTAGCGGTGAAAAAGAAAACCTATTGCTTGTTGATGAGCGGGAGGTTGACCGTGGGGAGGTTGAGGGTAAAGAGCTTAGCGGGAAGTTGTAGAGAGACGAATCTTTAGGAAGAGGTGGTAAGGAAGATAGAGTTGGCGGTAAGGATTCTAGCGGTTGGATTTGAGTAGAAACCGCTGGTGGTAGCGGAGGTGGCGAAAGCTGGGGTAAACGGCTCTGTTCTTGTGGGCTTAATTGCGTCAGTTGAACAGTTCGTCGTGACGGTGACTTTTCACGGGAGAAACTCGGTAAATAAGGAAGTGATAATCCCACTACTACATGAATACCGATAGATGCCATCACAGCAATACTCGTCGGTTGACTCAGTTTTTCAGGGACGCTTTTTATTAGGTTAGGGAAGCTTTTAGTAAAGGAAGCGTAAGACATAGCAAGTACAGTTCACTCCGCTGCATCAAGAGCAGACTATTAGGTTCAGACAGTTTAAAGATGTATCAGCTTGGATCGCCAGTTGATTTTTAATGATAGACGAGAGTTCTTTTAAAACAGGAGAGTTAAGTTGACAGTTTTTGAGTTGGTCGCATAAAGCTTGCAGACTCAGACTGAAGTCTCAGAAGTTCCGTCAAATCACTTGGCTTGATTTAATTTAACGATCGCCTTGGGCAATTTTTACAATAAGCAGGGAAAAATAAGGCAGTTTTAGGGTAGGGCGATCGCGTAAATCTTGATAAATCACTTGCTCTGGTCGTGTAGCTCGCTCCACAACAAACGCAGTTTCCAGCAACCCATGCCGATGTAGCACCTTCCAAACCTCTTCATAGACCGAACTCACCTTCATGAGCACCACAACATCTGCCCAAGCCAAAATTGTTTCCAGTTCCCCCACATTATAGAGAGCCGGAAGCACCACGAGACGTTGGTCACGCACCGTCAAGGGCATTTTTAACGCTGATGCGGCTGCCATCGGAGAACAGACTCCTGGTACTGTCTGGACATTACACTCAGGATATAACTGTTGTAGTGTCTCGGCTAAGTAAGTAAATGTGCTGTAAAAACTGACATCCCCTTCACAGACAAACGCAACATCTTGACCGCGCTGAAGATGTTGCCAAACTTGCTCGGCTGCGACTTGCCATGCTTGAGTCAGTAGGGCAATATCCTGCACATAAGGAAAGCTCAATGCCAACTGCACCTGCTCTTTCCCCAACCATTCCTCCACAATCTGCTGCGCTATACCTGGTTTACCATGAACTCCAGCCGGAAAAGCTACTACAGGTGATTGCTTCAGGAGACGCAGCCCTTTGAGGGTAATCAATTCAGAGTCACCTGGCCCAACACTAATACCGTAGAGGGTGCCAACTTGCGCGATCGTCACTTTATAAATTTGGTTTAATAATTAGCAGCTTCGGACTGTCAATCCAGAATCTAAATCCAAAATGCCATTGCCGACTGTCATTCTACCAGGCTATTTTGCAGGGGCGATTGAGTATCGTCTCTTAGAACAATCTCTACAAAAATTAGGGTTCCCCACTGTTACCGTACCCTTACGGCAGCAGGATTGGTTTCCAACGGTCGGGGGTCGCTCAATGGTACCAATTTTGCGGAAAATTGACCAAACCGTCAAGCAACTGCGTGAGCAATACAACGCTCCTAAGGTCAACCTAATTGGTCACTCGGCAGGTGGCTGGATTGCGCGGATTTACCTAGGAGAAAAGCCCTACGACATCCACAACGATGTTACAGAGTCAGCAGGTTTATGGCACGCTTACCCTTACGTGACAACGCTGGTAACCTTAGGAACACCCCATATTAGCCAAGAGCGTTGGACAAAACGCAATCTAGATTTTGTGAAAATCAATTATCCAGGTGCTTTTTACCCAGATGTTCGCTACGTTTGTGTCGCAGGTAAGGCAATCTATGGTGAACGACGCTTAGGACGTTGGTTAGCTTACAGCAGTTATAAGCTCACTTGCGGAAACGGTAACTGTTGGGGAGATGGGATAACGCCGATTGAAGCCGCTCATTTGGTTGGGGCAAGGAATCTCACCCTGGACGGAGTGATGCATTCACCTAGGAGAACAGGCATTTGGTATGGTTCTCCTGAAGCAATGGAGGCTTGGGTGCCTTATTTAGCATGACGCAGGGGGAGTAGAGGAAGCAGGGATTGCCTGTATTCAGGGTAGACTTCGGCTCAAATACATGAGCCAGAGCTACATCTAGATGGGTTAACTCGGAGCAGGTGGCTGCAACACTTCCTCAATAGCCGTTGCTGAGACAGGCGCAGAAATAGGCACCTCCTCCACTTCCGGTAGCCTCTCTAATGCCAATCGAGATGAAGGACTCGCACCGGATAAGCGCTTTAGGAGTTTTGGTCTAGGATCGTGCAGCAGGTAGATAATTTGGTCTCCCGGTTGCCAATCCTCAGAGGCGGATACAATCTGAAAATTAGCCTCTCGTTCCACCAGTAAGGGCAGAAGTTCTCCAGAGCGAATTAAGGCTTTTAAATGCGCCCGTTGAAAGGCAAATTCTGGTTCTTTGAGTGCCGTTTTGCCTAGCTTCACTTGCCCTTCATTGAGGTACTGGTTCCAGGATTTGATCGGGAGTTGGGGAACAAAAGCCTGATTAACTTTAGTTTTGTTGTTCGTTGGATTTGCTTGGGGGTCACGAGAAAACACGGCTAAAACTCGTGGTGGCTGAAACTCTTCAACTGCTCGTTGAGCTAAAACCAGGTTCACTTCACCATTACTGGTCATTGCCAAGAACGTTCCCATAGAGTCAAGCCCTGCCTCTTCGAGAACGTCAATATCTAAACCACTACTTTGGAACACGCGCAAATTTTCTTGCTCCGCTTTTTCGCACGCTTCCGGGTCAGTGTCGATGAGTACAACAGATTCTCCTCGCTCCTGAAACAGACGACCAATCAGACGACTTAAGGGATTACAACCGATAATAACGGCACCCGTGGCTCCAGAGTTCCGATTAATTTGTAACCAGTTGGCAACCCAGCGAGCGGTTAGTCCTTGCAAAAAAACGGTCAGCATAATGGTCAGGAAAACCAGCGCCTTAATCGAGTCTCCCCCATTAATCCCCCGTTCAGTGAGGAGAATGGCAAACAAGGAAGCAACAGAAGCGCTGACAATTCCTTTAGGGGCAACCCAAGACAAAAACAACTTCTGTCGCCAATTCAGTCCACTGTTCCAGGTACATAAGGCAATACTGATGGGACGCACCACAAACATCAGCACTAAAACTGTGAAAAGGCTACCCCAGCCCAAGGCAAAGATACTGGCAATTGACAAGTCTGCTGAGAGCAGAATGAACAACACTGAGACACCAAGGACTGTTAATTGCCCTTTGAAGCGCCGCAGCAAGCGTTCTTCAGGTAGGGCAGAGGAGCCAACAACAAGCCCCGCAATAACTGTTGCCATCAGTCCAGATTCGCTACGAATCATTTGCGCCAAGCCAAACAAACCCCATAGTCCTGCCAGCACGACCAGGTTTTTGAGTTCTTCTGAAATAAAGTCGGCACGTTTGAGAATCAAGCCCAGTAACCAACCACCAACGGCACCAATTGCCCCACCAATACCAAGGCGGAGAGTTAGACCAATAATGGAATCTGAAAGACTAACATGGCTGTTCACAATCGTATCAAGCACGACAACAGCAAGAATCGCCCCTACTGGGTCAACTAAAACGCCTTCTCCTTCCAAAATCGTTGCCACTTGCCGATCGACTTGTACCTGTTTTAGCAGAGGACCAATGACAGTTGGACCGGTGACAACGACTAACGCTGCATAAAGAAAGGCAATTGGCCAAGGAAATTCACCCAACCAGTGGGCTGCCATCCCACCCCCTAGCAGCGTAATCAGCGTGCCTAGGGTAACCAAGTTCCTGAGACTACCAGAAACTTTCCCTAATTCTCGCAGTTCTAGGTTTAGCCCTCCTTCAAACAAAATAACGGCAACAGAGAGGGCAACAATCACTTCCAGTCCGACTCCCAGTGCCTGGGGGTGCAATAAACCAAAGCCATCGGGTCCCAAGAGTATCCCAAATATTAGCAGGAAGACGATACTGGGAACTTTGAAGTATTCAGCGATTACCTGGGCACTAATCCCGGCGAGGACGGTGATGACCATCTGTAGGGTTAATTCAAATGATCCTTCCATATGCGTAAGTGTCGCAGGTGATCCACTCAGGTCTAGAGGCTTGATGTTCTGTGTTTAGGAACCTGAGGGGGTTGTTAAGCAAGTTGAACGAAGGCAAATAATCTGCTAACTCGAAACGTGTGAGATGCTTCATAGATAGCGTAAATCTTTCAAGACTTCCAGGTATTGATACCACCAGGTGGAGAAACTAGCGTTAGTACATTACTAGTCATGTCTGGTAGGAGTTCAAGCTTAATAAGCCTGAAAGTAACCCTGCATCTGTTAATAAACTAGCTTGGTTCATTGTGATGATCTACAAAAAAAATTTCAAAATTTTATTTTGAATACGAAATTAAATCATGAATCATGCTGGGTATTTTAGCATCTGGGTTTCAACCAGCCCCTCAAAAGAGGTGTTAGCTGGTAGAACTCGCTAAGAACAGGAAAATTGGCTTGTGTGTAATTGATGTAATTGGTAGTTCACAATTTCCAGGAAACACTAAGAAGAATGCGAAAGCTGCATAATTACCCCGTAATCGGGACTCGACCGCACCTTAGTCAATGAATTTCTCATACATAATTGGAAAGTCACCTTTGAAAAGCGTACCGCTGCTGCGAACAACTTTAAAGATGAGTAGCAGATCGGATTAGCGCGCTGTTGTGAACTGGCAACGAGCAACAATCGGAATTGTTGGTAAAGATGGAACGTCAAACTTTTACCTGGGGACTCTCAGGGAGTAAAATTCGCAGAACGGAACGTTGGATTGAGGGGCTGTGGCTGTTGGGATTACTTCTGGCAGCGTTGCTCTTGTTTAGTGTTAATTTAGCTACTGTACCATTGCAAGATTGGCGCGAAGGAACAATTGCGCTGGTTGCTCGTGAAATTGCTACGGTATCGATGGAGTCTTGGCAATGGCTTTATCCAAAGCTTGATGGTAAATCTTATCTAGAAGAGGCACCCTTGCTCCCTTCTTTGATTGCTGGGGCATACAAGCTTGGTGGTTTTAATGAGTGGACGACACGCTTACCTGGGGCGATTCTGAGCGCTTTTTCAGTACCACTCCTGTATAGTATTGGTCGAGAACTCTTCCCCTCGCGTCAGAGCGCAATTTTTTCTGGTTTAATTTATCTCACCTTCTTACCACTGGCTTGTACTGGGCGCTTTGCGATCGCAGATGGAACAGCTTTGTGTCTTGTACTGTTGATGATGTGGTGCATTTTGCGATCGCGTCGTGACTTTCGCACTTCACTCGGCGTGGGTATTGGCTTAAGCTTAATTTGCTTTACCAAAGGAATCTTACTTGGGCTTTTAATCCTTGCGATCGCACTCTTGTTTCTTTGTTGGGATACTCCTAGACTGCTTAAGTCGGGTTATTGGTGGTTGGGCTTGCTCCTTGGCAGTGTACCTGTAGCAGCTTGGTATGCAGGGGGACTGCTGCAATACGGAGAGAGTTTTCTGACGATAGGCATTGACAGCCAATCTCTACAGCGCCATTTGTCACCTATAGAGGGGCAAAGTAGCGCTCCCTGGTACGACTTAGGGGAAACTTTACTATTCTCCGCCCCCTGGTTACTATTCTGGCCTTATGGGTTACGGCTGGCTTGGGAACATCGCAATTGGGGCTGGGCAAAACTGGTGCTGATTTGGACTAGTGTTTATGTTTTTGCGATCGCACTAACGCTGATTAAACTGCCCTGGTATAGTTTACCGATTTACCCGGTCTTAGCCCTAGCTGGTGGCGCTCAACTGGCTGAAGTCTGGAATTGGCCAAGTCGCAAATCATATCCCCGGATATGGAGTATGGGCTTGATGCTCTTGGCTCTTGGTGCGGTCGGAATTAGTATTTACTTTGGGATTCGAGGAAGTAGCGATCGCTCTTTAGCCGTCATTTTTGCCTCACTAGCTTTGACAATGGCAATGGCGGCAGTCTTAGTAGCACGACGTGACCTGCAATTTATATTAATTTTGTTCTGGGGCACGTATATCTCGCTGCTGCTTTTTATGACTTCTCCCTATTGGGTGTGGCAATTAGAAGCTGCCTATCCGGTTAGAGATATTGGGGCAATACTCAGGCTTCGCACACCTGAGAGCCAGCTCATTTATGCATCCTTCCCTTCAGAACGTCCTGCACTCAAATTTTATAGCGAGCGGCAAGTTATTCCTGCCTCCAATTCTGAACTCAAACAGCATTGGGAGCAAGATAAAGACCCCTATTTATTACTGGACAACAATACTTTCAAAGAGTTGGACTTAGAGCCAGGTCAAAAAATTGCCAGTGCGATTGGTTGGCTCTTAATTGCTAGAGATAGCAATTAACAAGAGCCGACGAGAAATCCCTATTAGTCATGAAGGCGGGTTTATCGAAGCGTCGCGAGTTTAGCAACAACGGCACGCTTTGGGGATGATAGTTGGAGAAACCTCCGTCTCCCCAGCTTCCCCCTTGAAGCCAGAAACCGCCTACGCCGTAAGGCACTGGCGGTAGTTCATCCTTCAATCCCCACTAACCATAGTCTCCTGCCCTTACAGCTAGATTGCTAAATCACAGCCGCAGGCGGCAAAATTAACTTCGGGGCTGGGGCAGTCTTCGGCTTGCTACCATTTTTTGCAGCATCTTGAGCGGCATCCTTGAGTAAAGCCTCGCGAATCATCCGCGCAATCACTCGTTGCGCTAAACCACCCGCAATTTTTTGCCCCATCCGCTGAGTTTCTGGCTTCATTAGCAGTTGAGGAATTACGGGTACTAGCTGCATCGGGTCAAAGCCAGGAGTTTCTTTCAAAATCTCCCAAATCCGCTTGATATGCTCCGCACTCTGCGCTTCCTCTACAGTTGTCACGGTTGTACGCTTCTGTGCCAATCCCAAACGTTCACGTAGGGAGTAGGAGACATTATCCAATGTCCGACGTCCGTAGGTATCGATCGCCTTCACAACTTCCTCCACCAACTGCTCTCGGATAAAGGCACCGCGTTCTGAGAAGAGAAACTCTAGCGTCTGATTCAGCACTTGATTGAGGTCGTAATCGGAACTGCTGCCAGCATTCCGTAACAAATTCTCTAGACGGTTCCAGCGGAAACTACCATCTTTAAAGAGCAAGTCCTTCAATGAAGCGCGTAATTGCGGTGAAGGGTCAGTCAACAGGCGTTTAGCCACGTAAGGATAAGCTTTCGAGAGTACCTTGAATTCCGGATCGACATTAATTGCAATCCCTTCTAAGGTGACCAACGAGCGGATAATTAGTGCATAGTAGGCAGGGACTCGGAACGGGTACTCGTACATCAACGCCGACAACTGGTCAGTAATGCTCTTAAAGTTGAGTTCCGCAACACTTGCTCCCAAAGCATCACTAAAGACATTTGCCAGGGCGGGAATGATTGGTGTCAAATCGGTATCTGGTGTTAGAAATTCCAGATTCACGTAGTCGCGTGCCAAGCCTGCAAAGTCACGATTGACCAAATGGACAACTGCTTCAATCAAACCGTAGCGTTGATACGGCTTTACTTCGCTCATCATGCCAAAGTCAAGGTAAGCTAGCTTCCCATCAGGTGTTGCCAGTAAATTGCCAGGATGAGGATCAGCATGGAAGAATCCATGTTCTAGCAACTGTCGCAGAGAACACTGCACCCCCATATTGATTAGATGCCTTGCATCAATCCCTTGCTCCTTAATGGCTACCATATTGGTCAGCTTTACGCCCGTTATCCACTCCATTGTCAGGACACGCCGCCCTGTATATTCCCAGTAGATTCGCGGCACGTATATATCTTCGAGGTGACCGTAAAGCTTGGAAAAACGCTCAGCATTACGTCCTTCTAGGGTGTAGTCCATTTCCTCAAAGATGCGGGTGGCAAATTCATCCATAATTGCCACCAAGTCGCTACGCACCTGCTTGAAGTTCTTTTGTACCCAAATAGCTAGGCTACGCAGGATGTAGACATCTAGGGCGATACGACGAGCAAGTCCTGGTCGTTGCACCTTTACGGCTACTGTTTCACCTGTCTTGAGCTTGCCTTTATAGACTTGTCCAAGCGAAGCGGCAGCTACAGGTTGAGGGGTAAGTTCAGCATAAATCTGATCAGGGTGAGCGCCTAATTCTTCTTCTATAAATTGGTACGCCAGTTCATTGGGAAACGGTGGCAACTGATCTTGTAGCAGTGTCAACTCTTCCAAGAAGACAGTTGGGACTAAGTCCGGTCGTGTTGAGAGTGCCTGACCGACTTTAATGTAAGCGGGCCCCAATTTGGTTAAGATTTTCCGTAGTTGAATCGCGCGCTGTCGCTGATTACGCTTAGTGCGACCTAAAACGCCATCCAGCCATAGATTCAGGGCAAAGCCAATTGATGGTAAGACAATGTTGAGAAAGCGCCCTAAGACTTGGAACGGTGCCTTACGGTACTTCGCCATAATTGCGACAGGGTCATAACGCAGTACTTCTGTCTGCAAGACAGGTACTGTCTCCAGTGACGCTTCGGCTGGCACCGATGTCTGGCTTAACTCATACTCAACGGCGATCGCATCTGGCACAACGCTCCCGTTAACTGGGAGCTTTGCTTCATACGTCATCGATTCTGCTTGCCTTTGCACCTGGCTCGACTCTTCCACCACGGCTCTTGAGTCTATTTCAGGGGAGGCAGGGGAAACTGTTTTAACATTCATATTGGTTAGGGACCGACAGGAGCGACTCTGTAAAGTATTGTAACAATAACTGTTATGGGCACTATAAAACCCGATTTACCTGCGTTGGGACGACTTCCAGTTCCTTGCTTTTACCATTGAGCAGAACGAGTCACTCTGGCGTTCAACATCTTGACACTAAATCTACACTGGTTTTTGGTAGCAACTACAACTCTCATTGGCTCAACTGCCACTAGCATCTGCCACTATTTCCTATAAATATTTACTTAAGTTGATGTCGATCGCCTCTTCCCTCTAGGTGAATTTTGTATCCCGCTCACTCTATTTACTGATTACAAAGATTGGCAAGAGTTGGCTCAAACGGCTATTTGTCAAATTCTAGATTCGTTAGTTCTGACCCGTCCGCCTCACATAAATGTCTAAATTGCCATGCTGCTTTCTTTACGAATTCATAACTTTGCCTTAATCGACAAACTGGAACTAGAATTTGGGGTTGGTCTGAATGTCCTAACTGGCGAAACGGGTGCTGGAAAGTCGATTATTTTGGACGCGATTGATGTCGCTTTGGGTGGCAAAGTCAGCAATCGGCTGATTCGGAGTGGAACAGAACGCGCCTCGGTAGAGGCAACGTTTCGGGCTGATTCGGCGTTGATTGCCTGGTTGAGTGAGCAGGAGATTGACTTGCTGGATGAAGCGGATTTAGTTTGTAGCCGGGAGATTGCCGTTAATCAAGGAAGCCTCCGATCGCGATCGCGAGTCAATGGTGTATTGGTCAACCGCCAGTTGATGGAAAGGCTACGTGAGCGTTTGGTAGAAATCACCGCTCAAGGTCAAACCGTGCAACTCATGGCACCCGCACTCCAACGAGGACTACTTGACCTTTACGGTGGTTCTTCCCTCATCCAACAACGCGATCGCGTTGCCTCAGCCTATATGGCTAGCCAAGAAGCCTCGAAAGCCTTGGAGAAGCGGCGGCAATCTGAGCAACAACGCTTGCAACGACTCGATTGGTTAGAATACCAAACTCAAGAACTGAGTACTGTTCACCTGAATGATCCCGATGAACTGGAACATCTTGAACAAGAACGCCAGCGTTTGAGCCATGTTGTCGAACTTCAGCAGCAGAGTTACTTGGTGTATCAAGCACTCTATCAAAATGACGGGGGAGCGTCGGCGTGTGCTGATTTATTGGCAGAAGCGGAAGCCAATTTGAGTGATATGGTGCGCTACGACAGCCAATTGCAATCAGTGCTAGACATGGTTAGTGCCGCACTAGCGCAGGTAGTAGAAGCCAGTCATGAAATTAATGCTTATGGGGATGGACTGGAAACTGATCCCCAACGTTTACAAGAAGTAGAAGATCGAATTCAGGCACTCAAACAAATTTGCCGTAAATATGGCCCAACCCTTGCCGATGCGATCGCACACTATGAGAAACTCCAGGCGGAACTGGCAGAACTCGGTGGTGAAGGTCAATCGCTAGAAGATCTCGAAGCTACCTATTCTCTATGTCAGGAAAGCTTAACTCATGAATGTACGCAGCTAACGCAGTTACGGCGCACAGCGGCTGAGAAATTGGAAAAACGCTTGGTCGAGGAACTGAGACCACTGGCAATGGAAAAGGTGAAGTTTCAAGTTGCGATCGCACCAATGCCACCTTCAGGTGCGGGTGGTGACCAAGTCACCTTTTACTTCTCTCCTAACCCCGGAGAACCTTTACAACCCCTTTCTGCAACCGCTTCGGGTGGAGAAATGAGCCGCTTTTTGCTAGCGTTAAAGGCTTGTTTTTCAAACACTACGGGAGCATGGGGAACCCTAATTTTTGATGAAATTGATGTGGGAGTTTCCGGTCGCGTCGCACAAGCGATCGCCCAAAAGCTCAACCAACTCAGTCATCAACATCAAGTCCTCTGTGTCACTCACCAACCCTTAATTGCCGCGATGGCAGATCGGCACTTCCGAGTCGATAAACAGGTCATTGACCAACCGCTTGTACTCACCTCAAAAAAACGCGCCTCCAGTAAAGGTAATGGTAACGGCAAAGCCAGTCCTGACCTGGAAGAGCAACTCCCATTAGAACTTCCTGACATTCGTACCGTTGTCCGAGTCAGCCTTCTCGACAATCTCTCCCATCGTCGCGATGAAATTGCTCAACTTGCGGGTGGACAGTCGGCTCAAGAAGCGATGACATTTGCCGAATCTCTCCTGGAAAAAGCACAACATATCAAGTCGGTTTGAGTGCTTCGTAGATAATTTTGCCGCTTTTTGTTCAGTGGCAAAAGATAACGGACAGAGAATAGACCTGTCTTGAAAGTCGGGAACAGGGAATGGGGAACTCCCGTTAATGTCCTAACATTTGTGGCTACTGCTATAGCTTTCAAATAACCAACAACCAACAACGGTCTGCTATGCTACACTCTTCATTTACCCCAATTCACAAAACAGACTACTAGTTGTCAACGCCCAATCCTTAGACTCTCATGAGTTTTCGTTCTCTTATACTACCCAAGAGGATATAGTCTAGAATTGGCTCACAAGGCACAGTAAGTCTTAGTAATAAATCTATAAAATATTATTCTGCGTGTGCCAGAAAAGTTCTCTGAACCCCAAATAGAGATATGAAAGCTGCATCTTCCCGTCCGTCTGGTTTGGATTATCGTGAGACTATTGATATTTCCGTCGAGTCCGAAGACCAGAGTGGGCACGAACAACAGCAATCCTCTGCCAGTGCCTTAACCACAACCAAGGGAACGTTTTCTGCCTTTCTTGCTCCCTTAACTCAGGATACGTTCAGACAAGTCGTCACGGAAGTAGAAGGCAAGCTTGGAGTTGTCAATCAAACTCTGTCCATGCTGGATAGCTTGCTGGATGCACAGGGTTTTGATGCCATCCTTGATGAAATGCTGCGTTCTATCGCCGCAAAAACAGGGGAACTCTTGGGTGCCGATCGCACAACTATTTTTGTAAAGGATGAAGACAGGAATGAGCTTTGGTCGATTGTTGCCAAAGACAAGGGGGGCGGTTCTTTAGAAATTCGTATTCCAGCCGATCACGGTAGTATTGCCGCTGATGTGGCGACCACTAAGCAAGTTATTAATATTCCCTACGATCTTTTTGATGATCCGCGCTCGGCTGGAGCTAAAGAGCAATACGAGAGAACTGGATATCGTACCTATACAATGTTGGCTCTACCTCTGTTAAACGAGCACGGAGATTTAGTTGCCGTTGTCCAACTACTCAATAAATTAAAGCCGACTCTCAACCCGAACGCTCCCCTGGAAGAAAAAATTGAGCGAAATGGTTTCACAACTGAAGATGAAAGGGTTTTTGAGGACTTTGCCCCTTCGATTCAACTGATTATGGAGTCGTCGCGATCGCTGCGACGAGCAACCCAAAGACAACAAGCCGCTCAAGCTCTTATATCGGCAACGAACTCACTCAGCAAAAGTAGCCTGGATCTGCAAGAAACCCTTAACAAGGTTATGGATGAGGCGAAGCAACTGATGAATGCTCATCGCAGTACGCTGTGGCTAATTGACCATGATCGCAATGATCTATGGACAAAAATTCCGATTGAAGGCACTTTAAAAGAACTCCGCCTCCCACTTGATATGAACTCCTTTGCAGGTCAAGTGGCGCTTACAAGAGAGCCAATCAATATTGGCTTTGATTTGTATAATCACCCCAATTCAGAAACCTCCAAGCAAACTGATCCAAAAACGCACTATCGTACTTGCAGTATGTTGTGTATGCCAGTGTTTAATGCTGATACAGAGTTGATTGGTGTGACACAACTAATCAACAAAAAGAAGCAGGGTGAATTTCCAGAATATGACCCTGCTAGCTGGCCGGAAGCCCCAGAGTGCTGGAGAGCAAGCTTCAATCGGACTGATCAAGAGTTCATGGAGGCGTTTAATATTCAAGCAGGTGTCGCCCTGCAAAATGCGAAGTTGTTCGATACGGTGAAACAACAGGAGCAAATGCAGCGTGATATCTTACGCAGTCTCTCTGATGGGGTAATCTCTACAGATAAAGAAGGGAAGATTATTGCGGTAAATGAGAGCGCGAAGGAATTACTAGGCTTAGATGAACGAGTCCGGCTAGAAGGAGAACTGATTAGTGAAATTCTCCGAATTGAGGACAAAGACAAAAAAGATGACAATAAGTTTGTTCAATGGTTCAATAACGCTTTACTTGGAAAAGACCCTAGAACACGTCAGCAATACTATCCTGATCAAACGTTGTTATCGAGAGGAAATGAGCAACAACGGAGTGTTAACTTATCGCTAAACACGATCGCCGATGCCGCTGACAATACTAAAGTCCGAGGGGCTTTGGTAGTCATGGAAGACATCAGTGATGAGAAGCGGCTCAAGAGTACAATGTATCGCTACATGACCCAAGAGCTAGCAGAAGAATTGCTGAGGCTAGATGATGCCAAACTAGGAGGCGATCGCAAAGAAGTTTCAATTTTATTCTCTGATATTCGCAGCTACACCGCTTTAACGGAAAGCCTAGAAGCCGAAGAAGTGGTGGGAATGCTCAACGAGTATTTTGAGTCAATGGTTGAGGCAATTTTTAAATACAAAGGCACCCTTGACAAGTACATTGGTGATGCAATTATGGCGGTTTTTGGCTCACCCCTACCGCTCAAAGACCATGCGTGGAGAGCCGTGCAAACGTCCTTAGAAATGCGCTATCGCCTCCTGGACTTTAATAACCGTCGCCTCGCTGACAACAAGATACCAATCCGAATTGGCATTGGCATTAACTCAGACAGTGTGATTAGCGGCAATATTGGTTCTAGTAAACGGATGGAGTTTACAGCGATTGGTGACGGGGTGAATTTGGGTTCTCGTCTCGAAAGTGCCAGCAAGCAATACGGCTGTGACATCATTATTAGCGAATCTACCTATAAACCCTGTGCTAACCAGATATTGGTGCGCGAACTTGACAAAATTGTGGTGAAGGGCAAAACCCAACCTGTATCGATTTATGAACTAATTGGGCTAAGCTCTGACCCGATCTCTGATCAGAAGCAAATGGTGATTGAACACTATCACAAAGGGCGTGAGCTTTATCTCAATCGCGACTTTGCCTTTGCGATTGGTGAGTTTGCTCAAGTGCTGAAATTTGACCCCAATGATAAACCTGCTGATATGCACCTAGCACGTTGTCAGCACTGGCTCAAAACACCCCCACCGGATAGTTGGGATGGTGCTTGGACTTTGACAGAGAAGTAAGTAAGCTGAGCGGCATTTAAATTTAATATTGAATAAGCGTAACTTTTTGTTAACTGTAGACGCTAACGCCGACGGGGAGCAAGGCAGAATTGAGTGGCTAGCTTCGTTGATATATTGTTTTGCTCTCATTCCCTAGTCGCTTCGCGTCAGGGTGACTTCCCTCTCGTGTCTGTTAAAGCCCGCTTCGGTGGGCTTTTGGGCTAGTAAATTAAACGCGATCGCGATTGCCAGAAACTCAGGCATAAACATGAAGCATGAGATCAATTAATTATCAAAAAGCGCCCCAGATTCGATTGCAGCTTCTATATTGGTATAGATTACTCATTAAAATGCCAGTTTTAGGATTAGCGAGCTTTTGCTAACCAGAGAGAAAAGCTAAGGTATATCTTTTTGAACGTTTGTATTGTCCAGCCACTGTCATCTACTCATGCGAACGTTGGTTAGGAGGCATCTAACCGAAGAGGTGGGTTGGGTTGCAAATCTGAGAAGTCTGGCCATCTACCGAGATTTATCTGTTAACAGCAACGTTTAGTCTGTCCAAGGCGGACGTACCCTAGGGTGAAACCCAAAAATAACTAACGTAGTCTACAGCAGTAAGGAAAAGTCAGGGAGCTATGTGAGCCAGATCATTGCCTGGGGAAGCCGTAACGTATCTAATTGCTGTAGTAACGTGGTACTGAGGACAGTTCTTGCCAATTTTTGTTATTTAGTTGTGAGTGGTCAGATACGTGAAAGTAACGAGTGGGGACTTAACTCAAACCTCAGAACTCAAAGCTCCAGTGAAGCATCAAGGCAACGTTCGGACAAAGCTTTCTACAGCATGGTCGCAGGTAAAGCGCCTTAGTAGTTCTTGGTTGGGTCATCCAGCATTGCTAGCAAGTCTGACCGTTACGGGCTTATTGCTTTTTGCTCGGTACCAAAGCTGGCTAGAGCCTTGGGAACTCAGCGCATATGATCGGCTGCTACAGTTACGACCAGCCTTACCACCAGACCCACGCCTCCTAGTCGTGACGATTACTGAAGCGGATATTCAGTCTCAGGAGAAGTGGCCGTTGACTGATGCCGTAGTGAATCAGCTTCTGACCAAGTTGGAGCAATATGAACCAGCGGTCATTGGCTTGGATATCTATCGAGATTTCCCGCAGCAACCTGGAAATGCCGAGTTATCTGCCAAACTACAAAAGAGCGATCGCATCATCCCTGTCTGTAAAATCAGTGATGCTGAAACTCCAGGTACTCCTCCTCCTCCCTCAGTTCCTGTAGAGCGTGTTGGCTTTGCCGATATTGCGATCGATCCGAATGGCATTGTCCGACGGGGGCTATTATTTCTCGAACCCCCCGATTCCTCTCGCTGTAGTAGTCCATCTTCCTTCAGCTTTCAGCTAGCTCAAAAATACCTAGAGACAAAGGGAATTCAACCCGAACTGACCAAGGACAAGGAGCCGCAGCTAAAGTTTGGCAACATCGTCTTCAAAAAGCTATCACCTACCGATGGTGGCTACCAAAATGCGGATTCTGGTGGCTACCAAATTTTATTAAATTATCGTTCTTCTAATACTAACTCCCTAGCTCAGAGCGTTACTTTAACTGACGTTCTGAACAATCGAATTGATGCTAGCTGGGTGAAAAACCGTATTGTCCTTATCGGAGTGACTGCACCCAGTATTGATGATGCCTTTTTCACGCCATACAGTTCCCAAGAGCGACTCCTACGGAAAATGCCAGGAGTTGTCGTGCATGGACAAATCGTCAGTCAACTTCTGAGTGCCGTACTCGATGGGCGACCTCTATTCTGGTTTTGGTCTGATTGGGTAGAAGGCTTGTGGATTTTTGGCTGGTCACTAGTTGGCGGTGTTCTAGTACTCGTCATCCGTCACCCTGGACGGTTAGTGTTGGTAGAGCTGGGGGCGCTTGGTCTTTTACTGGGAACATCGATACTACTATTTTTTGAATCGGGATGGATACCCGTCGTTGCTCCTATCCTAGGGTTAATTGCATCTGGTACGAGCGTTCTCGCTTACAGTGCTTACCAGCGTCACCAAGAACTCGAAGAGAGTGCAAAGAAAGCTCAGGAACAGAAAGAGAATATCGCACTTTTGGAAGCGCTCTTGAAGGAGAGAGCGCCTACTCTTCCCACAACTGAACCAGATGAGTCGCTGACCGAAACAACAGCACTACCGCCAGATGAAGATACAGGTGACACGGCGGTTTGGACTCAAGGGAATGGAGCGACCGTTGATAAGCCAATAGCACCACGTCCAAGAACTACTCATCTGCTACAAGGACGCTACGAAAAAAGCCGAGTTTTGGCTTCTGGTGGATTTGGTTTGACCTATATTGCTAACGATACCCAGCGACCCGGTAGCCCTCAATGTGTAGTTAAGCAGTTGAGACCAGCTCGTCAAGATGCGCGGTTTCTCGAAGTTGCCAGACGCCTATTTGCAACTGAGGCAGAAATTTTAGAAAAGTTGGGTACTCATCCTCAAATTCCGCAACTGTTGGCTTATTTTGTAGAGAACAACGAGTTCTACTTAGTCCAAGAATATATTGAAGGCGAACCGATTACTGAGGAAATGCCAGTGGACAAGAGACTCCCGGAGCCACATGTTGTGGAATTAGTCAAGGGAGTCTTAAAAATTCTTACTTTTGTCCACGAGCATAGTGTGATTCACCGGGATATCAAACCCGGTAACATTATGCGTCGCAAAACTGACGGTCAACTTGTTTTAATTGACTTTGGGGCGGTGAAGCATATTCAACCGCAACAAGAGGGAGAAACAGTTGCCATTGGTACACGCGGTTACGCGCCACCAGAGCAATATGCTGGGCACCCAAATTTTAGTAGTGATATTTATGCACTAGGCATGATTGGAATTCAAGCTCTTACAGGTATTGCAACTTACCAATTGCCAATTTCCCAGGAAACAGGCGATGTAAGTTGGCGGCATTTAGCAAATGTTAGTGATGAATTTGCCCAGATTTTAGAGAAGATGGTGCGCTACAACTTTGTTGCAAGATACAACTCTGCTACAGCGGTAATAGAGGATTTAAAGACGCTTCGCTATTAGGGTGCTAAATCTTTAAATTAGAAAGTTTGTTATAGCAGTTCTCAGTTAAATGAGGTACAGCCAAAAGCTTTGAAACAGCGCTGGAGTCAGGAAAACAAAAAAGCTGATGGCTGATAGCTAACAGCTTTCTGCTATAACTCGTTTCTGTTGACTGTTGACCTGAAAGCGATCAACAGTCAACAAAGCGTTAGCGACCTATGCCCAGAGTACTAAACCTGGCTCATAGGGGCTGGAGAGATTTTCATGTTTAGGCAACACCCGTAAAGATAGACCTTGTAAACCACTGCTACTGTAGATGACATCGGCTGTATAAATACTCCGTTGATGTTCATCAGTACCTTGATAATTCATCACAGTTGGCAACCCGTTAACAATCTGTCCATCGGCATTGACAGAACCTTGGTAGAGTTCCACTTGGATATCATCAGGGGTTAGTCCGGCTAAATTAATCAAGGTTTTGACAGCGACTGCTTGATTAACCATCAATTCAGGTGGTGCAGTGATGTCAACATCTTCAATCTTGATGTCGTACCAGCGTTCAAATAGCCGTCGCTTCCAACTCGCTAATTCCTTCGCAGGTGTATAGGCATTAGTCGTCATTGTAAAGTAGCGATCGCTTGCTGGGAAATACCCACGCACTGAGTAATCCCTGAGCATCCTTGCTGTGTTGAAGTACGGCGTGTTTAGCTTGATGGCATCTTTCATCTTCGCCACCCAGCCTCTGGGAATCTCTTCACTATCGCGATTATAGAACAAGGGGACAACTTCCTTCTCTAGCAAGTCGTAGAGAGCGTTCGCTTCCACCTCATCCTCATAATCAGGGTCATCATAGGTTTCCCCATGACCGATCGGCCAACCTGTACGGACATAATCCGCCTCATCCCACCAGCCATCTAGAATACTGACATTCGGCAGACCATTCATTGATGCCTTCATGCCAGAGGTTCCCGATGCCTCTCTGGGACGGCGAGGTGTGTTCAACCAGATATCACAACCCGCAACCATGAACCGCGCCAGATAGATATCGTAGTCCGGTACAAAAACCACCTGGTCACCAATTCCTGCTTCTCGGATTTGGTGAATGATTTGACGGATTAAATCTTTCCCCGGCATATCCTTGGGATGGGCTTTGCCAGCAATCACAAACTGTAATTGCCGATCTTTATTGGCCCGCATGATTTTCTTAATCCGTTCTATGTCCCGCATGAACAAGTTCGCCCGCTTGTAAGTGGCAAAGCGACGGGCAAAGCCAATTGTCAAGACACCAGGGTCAAGGACTTCTTGAGCGTGAGCAACTTCGGCTGGACTTGCACCGCGATCGCGTAGGTGCTTCTGTAAGTGTTCCCGCACATACACAACCATCTCTGAGCGACAACGCTCGTGATTGCGCCACAACTCCTCATCAGGAATTGAGGCAACCCGATCCCACAACGGGTCTTCAGCACCTTTCTCTGACCAGCTAGGACCTAAATAGCGGTCATAAAGCTCTTGGTTGGGCTTCGCTACCACGCTACGAGCATGGACTCCATTCGTAATCGCGGTAATCGGCACTTCTACCAAGGGTAGGTTCTCCCACAGCCCTTGGAACATCACCCGCGACACTTCCCCATGTAACTGGCTAACCCCGTTGATAAAGCTAGCGGTCTTGATCGCTAGTGCTGCCATGCTGAAGGGCGATGCCAAGTTACTAATATCTTCTCGCCCCAGTGCTAAGAATTCCTCTCTCGATAAGCCAAAGATGTTGGCGTAGTGTCCAACGTAGTACATCGCCTTATCTGGAGGGAACAGGTCAAACCCTGCCGAGACAGGCGTATGAGTGGTGAAAAGCTGCGTAGCTTGTGCTACCTGTTTAGCTTCTGCAAAGCTCAAACCCTCGTCCTGAATTAGCTTGCGGATGCGCTCTAGAATCAAGAATGCCGAGTGACCTTCATTGAGGTGATAGACCGTCGGTTTGATTCCTAAAGCTTGCAGGGCGCGAACACCCCCAATCCCCAGCATCATTTCCTGATGAATCCGCATATCCAAGTCACCGCCATACAAGTGGTCAGTGATGTCGTGATCATAGGGATTGTTAGGTTCAATATTTGTGTCAAGTAGATACAAGGGAACCGTTCCCACTTGTACACGCCAGATGCGGGCATAAACCGTCCGACCTGGATAATCTACCTCAATCCGTAGCTCTGAACCATCAGGATTGCGCTCCAGATGCAGCGGCATATTGTAGAAGTCATTAATCGGGTAGCGTTCCTGCTGCCAGCCATCAGCATTGAGGTACTGGGCAAAATAGCCTTCTTGGTAGAGCAAGCCAACTGCTACTAGGGGCAAACCCAAGTCAGATGCTGATTTAAGATGGTCACCTGCAAGAACGCCCAAGCCACCGGAGTAGATGGGTAAGCAATCGACTAGACCAAACTCAGCACAGAAATAGGCGAAGCATTCTTGAGGTTTGCCATTGACCTCTTGTGTCTCACCTGAGGCTACCGATTGACTGCTGCCTAACCCACGCTGCTTGCGATACCACGTCCTTTCTTTGAGATACTCGTCTAATTGTCTGGAGGCTCGTTCCATTTGGGCAAGAAAGCCCTCGTCTTCAGCCACTTCCTGGAGCCGTGCTTGGCTAATTGTTCCCAGCATTAACACAGGGTTATGACGGCTGGACTCCCATAGGTCGCGGTCTAGGCGTCGGAATAAATCTTTAGTTTCGACGTTCCAATCCCAATGCAGGTTGTAAGCCAGCTTCCGTAAAGGTTGGAGCTGATCGGGCAAAAAGGGAGAGACGTTGAAGGTACGAATCGGCTGCATAGAGCGACAAAATTCCAAGTCTTACACGGATTATATTGTGTACCTACTTCTGCCGAAAGTGGGATACATTTAATACTGTTTTAGTTAACAATTGCGACAAACCTTAGAATGGTACTGTTGCCGATAGCTATATGTGCCTTGGCTAGGGGTTAAGGAGAGATGAGTTTTAGGAGTGAAACAAGGCGCGATCGCCTTAGTCGGTTTCCTTGAGCAATTACATACATTCCAGGGGTTTGCCAGCGAGAGACTTATCGAAAATTTGTAGGCTAAGAAAGAATTCTCGGTTGCCCCCTCTTACTTTGTCTTTAACACAGGCTGCTAATGGATGGGGTCAAATAGCGACTTTACCTTGATTACAGCCTATAGTTCGTCTGGAACGTCTTGGAACATTGGTACGTCATAGCCAGTATTAGTCTAGTGGATACAGCAACCAGCATTTTTTGAGGTTTTGTTGGTCTTGGCGTACTCTCTAAGCCAAAAAGGCAACCACCTTTCGGTATGATTATGAAAGTTGTTGCATTTTGTAATGCATAAGACATTCAGCTCTTCATAACTTTGGGAGATACCACTATGCTGACCCTCAAAATTGTTGTCTATATCGTTGTTAGTATCTTTGTTGGCTTATTCGTGTTTGGCTTTTTGTCAAACGATCCATCTCGTAACCCTAAGCGACGGGATTTAGAGTAAACTAGCGTTCGCTTCATCCTTTAGTTTATTGAAGGGCGAGGCGTGCCTCGCCCTGAAGAGTTTCAGTGCGGGGAAAAGGGCACGTCTCAGATCTGTCCCTTCGACTCCTTACTGTTGAAAGATGCCTCAACCAGTTCAGCCACCTGAAATACCTGCAATTATTGAATTCGTCACCTTTGAGGATGAAGTACAACTTAATAAGTTCTCCCTTGAACCCTCGGCAACGCTACCAAGCCGAACACTTCCAGCAGGGGTACTCGCTACACCAACCCCCCCAGAAACATTCGCACCAGAGTCGAGTTCATTGAGGGTTGAAAGAAGTGCTAGCTTGCTGGGTTCTCGGATTTCTGCCAATCATTCCTCACTACCTGTAGCCGTTGAGCCAAGTGGACAAGCACAAGTTAGGGAGAGTTCTGTCCCAGCTTCTCAGTTAACCAACCAACTCCTAACTGCCTCACCATCCTTAGAGCATGGCGAAGCGGAAGAAAATTCTTCTATCCTAACGTCGGAGGCTCCTAACGTAGTAACGACGGACTCCAATGCTTCTAACCTAGCTAGTGAGCGTCCGTCTACAACGACTTCCCTGACACCATCAGACACAACGTCTAATACCTACGAAGTTGCCCCAAAGGTTAAGCGTCTGATCACTCAAGAACGTGGTGGATTAGTTAGAGAATTTGAGTTTACTGTGCCTACAGAGACAGAGACTCAACCCTCGCCCAATGAGGACGTTACACCAGCACCAGATGAGGGTGAGGATGAGGTTGAAGATGAGGCACCTCCTCCACTTCCTGCAAGTCCTGATGCGACTACCACGCCAACTACACCCTTTGGCACAGGTGGTGTGATTGAACTGACAGCAGATCAGCAGGAGTATGATGAACAGCGACAAGTCATTACAGCAACGGGTAATGTCATCTTACGGTTTCGGGAAGCCTTACTCGATGCTGATCGTGTTGAAGTCAATCTGCCAAATCGCATTATTGTTGCTGAGGGTAATGTTGCTCTCACAAGAGGAGAGCAGGTACTACGGGGTGAACGGTTTGAGTATTATTTTGTTCAAGATAGTGGTGTCATCCTAAATGCTAGTGGCGAACTGTATACACCGACATCAGGTACCGATTTTGACATTTTTGCCCCGACTGATGGCAGTACTGGTACTGTAGTTAACCGCCCTGTAAGCGATCGCATTACGAGCAACCAACCCCTAGGGGGAATCACCAATCTACAGGGTTACTCCTTCTCAGTTGGCGCAGGCAGTGAAATCAGCAACGTGGCAGCACCACAAACGGGAGGAACCCTAACCCAGTTCCGTTATATTGCCGACCGAGTTGACTTCGAGGGTTCAGAAGCGATCGCCACGAATGTCCGGATTACCAACGACCCCTTCTCACCGCCAGAATTAGAGTTACGGGCAGATACAGCACGATTTAGGCGGGTTGAACCGTTGGTGGATGAAATTGTTGCTTCCCGACCCCGCTTGGTATTTGATCAGGGCTTAGAGCTACCAACATTCCGCAATCGTGTTGTGATTGACCGTCGTGAACGGGAACCCGCTTTATTTAACTTTGGGTTTGATAGCGAAGATCGTGGTGGCTTGTTTGTGGAGCGTACTTTTGAGATTGTCAACACTCCAGCCGTGCGATTTAATGTTACGCCACAGTACTTTCTTCAGAAAGCAGTCTTTGAAGAGGGTGTCATTGACCCTTCTGTCTTTGGTGTGAGAGCGCGAGTTAACGCAACTCTGAGTCCTCGGACAACTGTTGTAGGAACAGGGATTCTGACCAGTTTCGATCTAGGTGAGTTAGAAGATGAACTCCGCGCCAGTGTTCGACTACAACAGGGGATTGACATTATTAATCTCCCTCATACCTTAAGTCTGGAATACAGCTATCGCAATCGCCTCTTCAATGGCACCCTTGGTGAGCAAACTGTTCAAAGTAGCCTAGGTGCCGTCCTCTCTTCGCCTAACATCCCGGTGGGCAACACGGGTGTTAACCTGTCGTATCAGGTAGGCGCTCAGTATATCAATGCTGACACTGACCGACTAGACTTGCTCGAACCAATTCGGGAAAACAACCGAGTCAGCTTGGGACGCTATCAAGGTGTTGTCTCCTTGAGTAAGGGTTTTTTGCTTTGGCAGGGTGAAGGCTTACCCGCTACTCCCACAGAAGGATTAAGATACACCCCAGCACCTGTAGTTCCCTACTTGTCACTGGGTACAGACCTCACAGGTGTGGTTAGTGCCTATAGCAACGGTGAGACGCAGGAATCCCTCAGTGGAACCATTGGACTAGTCGGGCAAATTGGACATTTTTCCAAGCCTTTTCTAGACTACACAGGCTTTAATATCAGCTACTCCCAGGTTGTGCGTAGTGGCTTATCACCATTCCTCTTTGACCGAGATGCTGATACTAGCGTACTTTCCGGAGGCATCAACCAACAGATCTACGGTCCATTCCGAGCAGGTTTTCAGACATCAATCAGCTTAGACAACAATGAACAAATCAGTACAGACTACTTTTTAGAATATAGCCGTCGCACTTACAACGTCCTCCTGCGTTTTAACCCAGTTTTAGGACTTGGTTCCCTTAGCCTACGGATTAACGACTTTAACTGGACAGGTAATCCAGGTTCATTTAGCGGTGCAGACGTTCGCCCTGTTGTACAAGGAGTCACCCGCTAACTTAGGCATCGTATAAAAAATACTCTTGGGCTTTTCCAGTTTCTGACTCGTGTCAGTTGCCAGTAGTCAGTTTTTTTGGATTATTCACCACTGACTACTGACAAACAATCTATAGCAAAAGGCAGAGGGTAGAAGGCAGAAGGCAGAAGGCAGAAGACATGCATATTGACGGGTCAAGGTTTCAGTAGTTGGCGAGAGTCAAGAGTAGCCTTAGCGACGGCTCTAACTCTATCAACGAATTCGTTAAGTAGGGATTCTCTAAAGTTTAGTAATCAACAGGTTCTTGTTCATTAAGATTATCTTTTTTCAAGTCCCTTTTTGATTTAAAATCTTTAGTCCAACAGCGCTCTAATAGCTGAATATAGTCTTGAATCCAACAGTGTTCTAGTAGCTGAATTCTGTAGAGATACCAAAACAGAAATGGATTCAGAACTGTTTTACAAGTGGAACTAAAAAGCGGCTGGTTGAGATATTGCCAGAGAGGAAATCTGACTTTAAAACCACTGTGCTTTGCATTCATTGTTGAGCAATGTATCTGGAATGTGCAGGAGAGTTAGAAGAAACTTTTATCCCTTCGTTGAAGACGAAGCTTATCAAGTTTCTTGCAAAAGTCAATCGCTATTCTCTGTAGTACTATCGCGCTTTTTTGGAGGTTTATGCACCCTTGAACAAATTTCGTCGTCTTTGCGCGATTTGTAGTGCGTTTGAGCAATGCACCAGGCTCCAAGGTGTTAGGAGAGAAAGATGTTCCTTCCTTCGTTATCGGCATTACGCACCGTCTACATAACGTGATGTAGACGGCACTAGAACCTGTAGAGATAGATCAAAAATTCAGTTTGTTGGCACAACAAATACTGGAATTGTTGGTTCTTGAGAAGGTGGAGGGGGTAGGGTTTGAGGGCTAGTGGTAGGCGTATCTCCTGGAACAACTGGCTCAGCTTGTTGTGATGTTGTGGGTACCACGAACACAGGGGTTCCGGAGCCTTGAGCAGGTGCAGGCGGTAGAGGTTGTGGTCTGGTGGCAGGACTACCTACTCCAGGAGGAGTTGTTCCAGCTTGTGGCTTGGTGAAAATTAATTCCCTTACAGGTTCCGATATCGGGTCTGATGGTAGAGGTTGAGGACTGGGGGGTAGCGCTTGAGGGTTGGAAGGGTTGGGATTAGACTCGCGAGTATAGGGAGTGGCTGAATCATTGGTGAGATAGACGTGACCTAAGGTTTTTCCTTGGTAGGTTCTCTTTGTAAACCGCCAACCTGGATTGAGAAAAATTTTCTCAAAGCCATCACCTAGACCCATTGTTCTGCCAATTTCAATCTCTGGAGCTTTACGGTCTGTACGGTGAGTGCCAACCAGCAGCAATTCTCCGTTACGCTCAACAAGCCTAATGAGGTACTGTAAGCCCATATCTTCCCCATTCATGCGGATCGAATAGCCGTTGCTATCTGTTTTGCGATCGCATATGCCAGTGAAGTTAAAATTCAAAAGAAGAGGATCTACACTGACTGGGTTACTGCCGCTTTCACTCCAGCAGGGCTGTTTGTTTGAGATTTGCTCGATGATTAAGAGCTGATTTTTGTTTTCGCCGTAAGGGGCGGCTACAGCAATGAGATTATTTTGGTCGAGTTCTATGTTGTCAAAGGTGGCAGCCGTTGTCGGATTCAATGCCCCTACGCTTAAGAATGAAGCTGTAGTGAGTGCAGCGACTTGGAGCCATCGTAAAGTATTCATGATTCAAGCAATTAGACTAATTCTTGTAGTTTAAGTAGACGCTTAGCGAGCAATTTAGCTCCCTTTTTTTGAGATTTTCCACCTTAGAGTTCTATGTAGAAATCAAAATTTAGGGAGAATCGTTTGGGAGCGCTTTAACCAAAAAAGTAAGAACAGTCTCATCAACACCCTTGAGTTCAAGAGGACTGAACCTAGTGATTGCGTCATCTTCTAGATAATCTGCCACAGCAGCTGAGACAAGAATAGAATTCGGTTTGGCGGCTTCTTGCAGGCGTGAGGCAATATTCACAGAAGGACCAATCGCTGTATAGTCTGACCGTTCTTCGCCTCCGAACATTCCTACGACAGCCGTTCCCTGATGAATCCCACAACGAAATTGCACGGGTGGAGGACCATTTCCACCAACAATTCCTTGTGCTTGCCAGCGTTCGTTGAGCTGATCTAAGGAACGAAGCATTTGCCGCGCTGCTCCAATTGCCCGTCGGACCTGCTCATTGGGAGTTAGTTCCTCTGGGGCACCGAAAATTGCTAAGATTCCATCTCCCATGAACTTATCAACGGTGCCGCCATTATCAAACACGGCATGAGTCATAGATTCTAGGTACTCATTAAGCAACTCAGCGACACGACGCGATCGCAAGGTGTTCGCTAACTTGGTAAAGCCAACAATATCACTAAATAACGTCGTGATTAGGCGAGGTTCCGGACGCAAATCCAGCGATAGTTCACCCCTCGCCGCTTTCTCCACCATTGCAGGTGGTAAGAAGCGTCTTAGCACTGAGTCTGTTAGATAAGTATTCAGTTCAATCACTCGTTGCTCATTTTTCTGAAGTGCTAGCAAATTCCGGACTTCTGCCAACAATTCCCGGTCGTTGAAGGGTTTAGAGAGATAAGCATCCGCTCCCTCTTCTGTACCCTCAATTCGTGTTGCTTCATCAGCTCTCGCGGTGAGTAGGATAATCGGGGTGCCTCTCAACTCCTCTGAGCCACGAATTAGGCGAATTAAATCTAATCCTGATACTACAGGCATCATCAAATCCGTAATTATCAGGCGAGGACGATGCTCCTGGGTCATCCGGAATCCTTCATCCCCATTGTGAGCCAGCCAAACTTGATAACCCGTTTGACGTAGGATGCGAGATACATAGTTCCGTAAATCTGCGTTATCGTCTACTACCAAGATGCTTGCTTGGCGATTCGAGATTGGGGATGAAGAAGATCGGGTGAGTTCTTGTCCAGTTTCCCCCTCCTGACTCAGGCTCTGGTTTCCTTCATCTTGAAAAAGTAATTCAGGTTCTAGATCAGCTAATTCTACAGCAGCGCGACTAGACTGAATTTCTATGGGGACTTCCAGTACTTGCTCCAGTGGCAGGTGGGATGTACCTGTCTGTAACCAAACCGTGAAAGTCGTGCCTTCTGAGTAAACCGATTCTACAGAAATTTGACCTCCGTGAAGTTCCACCAGTTCTTTCACCAAGGCAAGTCCCAAACCACTGCCTTCATGACTTCGATTCAGTGACCCTTCTGCCTGTCGGAAGCGCTCAAACAAGTGAGGAATTTGTTCTTTACGAATACCAATGCCTGTGTCTATAACCTGCATCCGTACATGGTCACCTGCGGGTTCTACCTTAAGAGTGATACTTCCGCCAGCATTGGTAAATTTCATGGCATTTGACAGCAGGTTATAAAGCACCTTGTCAAATTTTTCCATATCTAGATAAACTGACCCACAAGGTGTTAGTTGGGTCGAGATAGATATGTTTTTTCTCTCACAATAGGGTCGAAAGGTTTCAACAATTTGGTTAACAAATTTGACTAAGTTACAGGGACGGAAGCTGGCTTGCATCCGACCTGCATCGAGTCGCTGGATATCAAGTAACTGATTAACTAACCGCAATAAACGTCGAGAATTCCGTAGAGCGATCGCACTTTGTTCGTAGGGTAAATCTTTGTGTTGCTCCACAACGGACTCTAGAGGACCAATCATCAAGGTTAGAGGTGTCCGGAATTCGTGGGAAACATTTTGGAAAAACTCCGTCTTCTGTCGGTCTAATTCCAGCAACCGCTCTGCTTGCTGACGAGTTTTCTGATAGAGTCGTGACTGTTGAACTGCGATCGCGGCTTGAGCAGCAACGGCTTGTGCTAAATCAATTTCTGACGAGAGCCACTGGCGAGGTTTGTAGATTTGGCGCAGCGTAATGCTACCAATAATTTTGCCCAAGCCTCGTCCCGACGTTCCTGGTGTTGATACCACATCATAAGCACTATCGCTAGCACTAATACTATCGCTATCGGAAAGCAACGGTACCACTAATAGTGCCCGTGCTGGCTGCCGCAGGGGTAGGTCAAATCCATTCATTTCTGGAGAGAGTGCCAAGTCATTGATCACCACTGGCTGCTGCGTAGTCACAAGCTGCTGTAATACTGGATTCCCAGCAATGGGAACAATCGACTGAGGCAATTGACCTGAAGGAATGGGATGATCGGGAGAAAAGGGGGCAGAGTGATTATTCTCTCGGCTTTTTTCTGAGGTTAGTGCTGCGTGTACCCAAGGAATACCGTTTTCACTGGTGGGATCATCTGCCCATCTTTGGATTTCTCCATCTGGCTCAGTTCCTAAGACTTGTGCTGATTTTCCGTCATACAAGCCAACACATTGAACAAACTCATCCTCTTCTCGCCATAGAGAAAGGGCACAGCCGTCAACCTGTAGTGCTTGTCCTAATCCTTGAGTAATTGCCGTGAAGATTTTTTGCGGATCTAGTGTTGAGCGAATCGCTGTTGTGATGGTGTTGACAAGTGCCTGTCGAGTTGCCAAAGCGCGAAGTTGCTCATAGGCTCGTGCTTGGGAAAGGGCGAGAGCGGCTTGATCGGCAACCATGACCACTAACTGTATTTCGTCATTTTGCCAAAAATAAGGCTCCCCGCATTGATGCAAGGCTAGCACCGCCACCAACTTCTGTTGACTAATCAGGGGTACCACTAAGCTTGAGCGGATATCTGCTTGCTGATAAGCGATCGCACGTTGTCGAATTTCTGAGTTGTCATCTGCAAAGCGCTCATCGGTGAAGACATCGTTGATCACTTCAACGTCCTGAGTTTCCCATACGGTCTGTTCTAACGATGAGGGGTAAGGAGATTGAAGATTAGGAATTGGCGGTTGGGAGGATGTGGATGAGCTATTTTTCTCTTTTTTGATTCCCTCATCTGTAGTCCCTTGTTCCTTTTCTCCATTCTCAGAATGCAGTGAAACTTGATTTTTCTGGTAAACGAACCATTGATCAACTAATCGCTCATCTTGGAAAGGACGCAGAAGGCAGATATCGACCTCCATGAGATGACCCACTGTTTCAACAATCCGTTGTAGGATTTCCTGTAGAGGAGAGCCACCACTTCCCCCATACTGGGCGTTGCGAATTGTATTAGTAACAGTATTGAGGAGTGATTCTCGGCGAAGCGCTCGACACAGTTCTGCTGTACGAACCTTGAGAACGTTATGGGTATCCATGGCTTGCCGCACCACGGCTCTAAGTTCATCAGCATTCCAAGGTTTAGTGACGTACTTGAATACCTTACCGGAGTTGATGGCTTCTACCAGGTCTTCAACATCGGTGTAGCCAGTCAGGATAATTCGGATAATATCCGGGTATTGAGTCGCGGTAAGACTCAGAAACTCAGTGCCGCTCATTAATGGCATACGCTGATCAGAGATGATTACCGCGACATCTCCTTCGTTTGCCAAAATCTCTAAGGCAGCAGGCCCGTTGTCTGCTCTCAAGACTCTGTACTCTCGATGGAAAGTCCGATAGAGCAAGTCAAGGTTATCTGGTTCGTCATCGACAACCAGAAGTTTGGGCCTAATAGTTTCTTGGGATCTCATGCACCGCTCTCCTGCTGCCAGGGTTTGTCGGATAAAAACAGTCTGCACACTTTTGACAGATTCTCTTCTTTTTAGGATGGCTGACTCGGTGAGCCAGTACGACTAGGGTCAGTAGTCCTTAGAGGCGGTTTATGCCAGACTTTCTGGCTCGTTCCGAGAGACTCCGGATTTGTAGGTTATTGGTTGTGCACCCCAATTAATCTTAATTTTTGTTTTCCAGTATGGTTATATACTTTGGCAAAAGTGATGGGAGAGAGGTAGCAATTGTCATCTGTTGTTTTCTAGCTCAAGGGCGAGGTTTCTTTTGCTGTGATTTAGGCAAACGCTAAACGTGAGGCTTAGTTCCGGCGATCGCACTTTGAGTGAGAGCAACAGTAGATAAACCTTACACCCCTCACCTTCCAACTCGTAAAACTGCACTTGCAGCTATGTTAGTTCTTTACGTTTGCCCACTAGAAAATTGCTTCTAAGGTTTTGGTGTGCTAACCCGTGCTGACTGCTTTGATCACCGTTATAAACCCTGCTCTTCTTACACTAGTAGTGAAATCAGGCTGTTAGAAACATACTTTCATGATCTTCAGCCATCCGGACGATGGGAATTTGATGCTGTGTCTTGGGTATTGGTTATTCGATGCACTTTGTACAATACTATCCTTGTTCCGCTCCGAAAGCATTGAGACGGGAGCTTTGGTGAAAAATGGCACCCTGAAAAACGCACGGTTGTTGTAAAATCGCCTGACAGACTTCTGTTGCCTTCTAAAGATTCATAAGGGTTGGTTATTAGTTCAGGGCATTGCCTGTCGCTTCTATAGCGTGTCTCTACCAGCAGCTAGTGTCTGTAAAACGCTCTGCTGATGGGAGATCCTGCTTTTGATATGAGAGTAAAATTTAGATGCATCGCATGAGTTTTCTGGAAAATCTTAGTCCTAAGACTCCGAGCTAAGTACAAACCAGCAAGCTTGAACTCTCGGCTATTGGCTCACCAGTCTTTTGCCTCTCCAGTTGATTAGAGGCTGAATGCTTATGTTGCTCAAGCGATTTCTTACTGACATTTGTAAATTTTTGATACTTTGTTTGTATTCAACGTTTTCAATTGTTTTATCTAGTCAAATATTTTTGTGGTTGTGAACCTCTGCTTCTCTTTCTTAACGTCCTACCAACCTACTGCTGCGAGTCAGGATACCTCAGCTGCTGATGCATCCCACTTCACAATTCGTACAGCTCAAGTTCAAGATCTAGCTAGTCTGGCAGAAGTGTTGACCGATAGCTTTCACTCTCGGAGCGGGATTATGGGTTGGGCTTACCCGGTGTTGCGATTAGGAATTTACGAAGATTTACGCAATCGACTTCGCTCAACGGCACCTCACTATGTCTGTTTAGTTGCCCTTGCTGTTATGTCTGGTGTCGGTGGTACCCGTGAGGAGCTAGCAGGCACTGTAGAAATTGCGCTTCGCTCTCCTTCTTCCTGGCAACCCCGTCGCTCTCAGTATCCTTACATCTCTAACCTGGCAGTGAGCAAGTCGTGTCGGCGGCGGGGAGTAGCCAAGCAATTGCTCTTGGCTTGTGAGCAAACAGCTGTAGATTGGGGTTTTCCAGATATCTATCTCCATGTGCTGGAAAATAACCATCAGGCAAGGCAACTTTATCTCAAGGCTGGATATCAACTGCACCAGATTGAGCCTAGCTATGGTGCATGGCTCTTAGGGCATCCTAAACGCTTGTTATTACAAAAGCACCTAAGTACTACTCCAAACTCGTGAAAATTTGTTGAATCTGATACAAAATAGGATTGAATCAATGAAGAGAAGAAGAAAAAGGAGCTGAATGAATAAGGAAGATTGCAAGTCTGTGTTTCCACTTGCAGCTTTACAATTGCTTTAAAAACTTCCTCTTTTATAATGTCTTAACAATTGGATAGGCTAATCTTAACAGTAGAATCTACTGAACACAATCTTTCATGCACCTAAGCTACATGCCATAAAATAGAGTAACAAAGCTGACGAGCAATGATACTGAGCTGAGGCAAGTTTGTCGTGATGATTGCAAACAGATGGTAGACTAATTCTCTCTTCTTGTACGTCCTCAAGAACTTACCCCAATTGAGTTCGTCAGTTGTGCTTTCAGTCTGGGTGTTTCCCTACTCGGAGAAATTAAGCAACACGAGTTGAGATGGATAGCGAGAATAAACAGCGTTGCCAGACAGCTCTTTATGAAGAGGAGGTGCTTGCCCGCAGTACAGGTTTCGCCAACTCTCAAGGCTATGGTGGCATGAATCAGGAAAGCCTGAACCCCCGCAAGGATCAGATTCAAGACTCACAGGCATCAAAAATCCTGGCACAGCTGCACGACAAACAGCTGTTGATTGTTAATAGTCGGCGTCGCAACGGCTTAATTCTTTATAAGCGACATCATGCTGAATTTGCAGGACCTGGGGCAGCTGTAGGAGGCGTTTTTGATCTAGATTGCCAGCGAGTGTTGCCAGTTGGGAATCTCTCGTTGATTACCCCTGAATCACCGGATGAGCGACAGCGAGCTTATTTGATTCGGCGGCAGTGGATTAATCTGACTAAAAAGATTACAGAGAAGTCTGTGCCCTTAGAACGTGCTCAGATGATTCTCAATCAGTTTGATAATTACTTTGACTCTGAAACCATTGCCCAATTGCCAGATGAAGCCTTCGCGCTGTTGGTAGGTGTTTTACCCCATACGATTGGGAAGGTGCGTAACACGGCTGACCGTGTGGATGTCATTGAGACTTAGGATCATGGATTGATTGACCTCCAATTCCTGGGGTAGGGACAGGGCAATGTGATGGTTCTACAGGTTTTAAATTTTGTAAATTATTTAACCCCATATTCCCAAGTAAGCGCTTTGTGAGTACAAAAACTGACAGAGCAACAAATGAGGGTTTTGCTTTCTCAAAGACCTCATGCCTACGAAAGAGCGCATTTGTCAAGTCCTAAAACCTGTGGAAATTTTGGTGATGGTCATGGGAGTGCGTCTGCTGGTCTACACTTTGGCGAGAGCAACAGTGTGAGCGCTACATCTAAGGCAGAAAATGACTTACAAAAGTAATGCCAAAACTTAAGTCAAAGAAGAAAGTCAAAAAACCTTTAAATAGCGACTCAACTCTAAGCTTAAAGGAACGTCTAGCCAAAAAGCGGAAGGCACAGATAGCACGTAAGGAACTGATTCAATTCCTAACAATCAATGTCTTCCTTGCGGCGGTTCTTGGTATCGTACTCAGTCTAGTTGTGGGTTTAAAAGCAGGTGTTGCTGCCCTTGCAATCCCATGTCTAGGCTTCGCTTATAAGTATCCCCGTCAAGCACTTTGGTTTTTTCTTTTTTATCTCCCGATTAATGGTACTGTTACCTACTGGTTAGGTGGAGGAAATGCTGTATTTCAACTCGCTAAAGATGCTTTTTATCTTCCTGCCCTCATTGCCTTAATTCAGCAGTGCCAGCGCAAAAAGCAACCAATCCTAATTCCCAAAAAGTTGATGACGACTTTGGGTATTCTCTTAGGGTTATCTCTCCTAACGTTGCTTTTTGTCAATGGGTCTTTACAGTTGTCTGGCAGTGAAGAGGGAAAACCATTTTTTCAGGGCATTTTAGGTCTTAAAGTTTTAATTGGATATGTTCCCTTAATATTCTGTGCTTACTACCTAATTGAGACTAAAAAGCACTTGCTCTTTTGTACTCGACTGCATCTAGTAATGGCAATTGCTTGCTGTGTCCTGGGCTTAATGCAGTACTTTATGCTCGTTACAGGTGTATGTGCTGGCACTGATCATCTTTCTGGAGCTGATTTATTTAAAGCAACTCTAGAGGCTAAATGTTTTGTCGGTGGCGCTTTGGTTTATAGCCCCTCACAAGATATAATCCGCTTGCCAGGAACATTTGTTTCTCCTTGGCACTGGGCTTGGTTCCTCATTGCTAATAGTGCTTTAACATTTGCAAGTGCCTTTAATGACCCTTCCCTTTTCTGGCGAACTGGTGGTTTAGTCGGCATGGCATTAGTCTTTATTAACGCTGTAATTTCGGGTCAGAGAATTGCCCTTGTCTTAGTACCAATTGTCATTGCCATCTTGCTGATTCTTACAGGACAGGTGGCGAATCTTAAACGGTTTTTACCAATTGGGGTAGGACTCGCTCTGGTGCTAGGAATTGCTGCGACAACTAATCCAGCAATTGTTCAGGAGCGATGGGATAGTACAGTCAGCCGTTGGGAAGCTTCACCCCCCCATGCCTTTATCTTGGGGCAATTTGATTGGGCAATTAACGAAAAGCCAGGGTTGTTGGGAAAAGGTTTAGGACGAGCAACGAATTCTACTCGAATCTTTGGTGAAACAAAGCTTGTTGAAACGTTCCACCCAAAACTCCTCTATGAAATCGGTCTTTTGGGTTTGTTGGCATTCCTAGCTTTTGTGACGCACTTAACGATGATTACGTTTAAGGAGTATCGTTCTGTCCGGGACAAAAGCTTAAGGAGCTTTAGTTCAAGTTTTTGGGTGTTTGTCCTGATTATCAGTTACTTTCCCTATTGGTATCCTTTGGATACAGACCCAGTCGCTGTCTATTACTGGTTCTTTGCAGGCGTAATTTTAAAGTTGCCAGAAATAGACCGCCAAGAGATGGAAAAGCTCAGATTGGTAGAGGAGAATGAGCCTCAACCGAAAAAGAAGCGAAAAACCAAGGCATCTAGAAAGCAGACTGTTGCCAAACTATCTTCGTAACAATTACCAACGCAAAACAACTGTGCAGTGCCCTTTAATTTCAGTAATTATCCCTACTTACGGGCGAGAAGAACCGCTGCGGGATACCCTTGAAGACGTGTTAAAGCAAGACTATCCAGCTTTTGAAATTCTGGTAGTTGATCAAACCCCAACGCACCAACCTCAAACTCAAGCCTATTTGGAGCAACTGGCTGACGAAGGTAAAATTTTCTGGTTCCGTGTTGACTGGGCAAGTTTACCTGGTGCAAGAAATTATGGGGTACGGCGGGCATCAGGGGAAATTGTTCTATTTATTGATGATGACGT
The DNA here is from genome assembly GCF_014849525.1 of Microcoleus sp. FACHB-SPT15. Taxonomy (NCBI): domain Bacteria; kingdom Bacillati; phylum Cyanobacteriota; class Cyanophyceae; order Oscillatoriales; family Microcoleaceae; genus Microcoleus; species Microcoleus sp. FACHB-SPT15. The sequence continues at coordinate 157,990 of NZ_JACJNU010000065.1, forward strand.
TCAAATGCCAGCAGGATGTTTAAAAGCTCATGCAGGTAACTACCACTGTGAGGACATTGGGGCAGTTGCAGGGCGAGTATTTGACCGGATGAAGCTGACAGAAAAAGGGGACTGGCAAGTGGGCAAACCTCTTCCTGACTCCCAATCCTCAACCCCTAATCCCGAATTCCAAATTGAGGATTTGCCGCCAGAGGCGATGGATGCTGGAATTGCTTGGTACTACATTGATTTAGTACATACTGTGAAGCCCCAGCACGTCATCTCGGCAAGAGGCTGCAATATGTCCTTTCGCCGTGAAATTTTTACGAAGTATGGGCTGCAATTCGATGAGCGGTTTCGGGGAAGCGCAGTCCGGGAAGAGTCGGATTTTTGTCTACGGTTACGTGGCACAGGATACCAAATTTGGTATGACCCTGATGCCTATTTAGTACATTTGGGAGAGGAGACAGGTGGCTGTCATGATATTAGTACGCGATCGCTTCAGTACCAACTGACTTTCTATCACAATCACTTCCTGATGGGGCTGAAAAACCTTACCGTCCGTGAGCAGCTACGTCTGTATAGTCGTCTATTTGACTGCCACGTTCTAGGGCATCCTCCTTGCTACAAAAGTGGTTCTCCTATCAAAATCATCAGTCGCGCTGGTTTCTATATCTTGGGCTTTCTTAACGCTCAAGCTACTCTCATCCAATCCATTTGGGATACGGGTCAAGTCTACACTCAACAAGATGCTAACTACAGCAAAAGGCAGAGGGCAGAGGGCAGAAGGCTTTTATGAATAAGGATTTTCAGCCATTCCTTGTGAGCGATAGCGCCTGGTGTCTAATCTCCAATTAAGATGAGGCACGAGCGGCTTGAGCAAGGATTTTGACGAGTTGTACTAACTGCGGCTTGTCAAATGCTTGAACAATTGCCTTAGCGGCGGATTTAGGTTCTACAGTAATCGTTATCTGTTTAGGAGTAGTCGCTGGTGGGGTGACGGGTGGTTTCTCTTGTGACTTACTAGAGGTGGCGCTGGCAGGTGTTGCCGCCGTAAGTTTCTGTAAGGCTGGACTCAACGTCAAGGCACTACTGTTTCCTGCTTGTAGTTGATCACTGGCTGTTTTAAGTTCCTTAATCACCACTGGTGCTAACGCTTGAAATGAGTTTTTTGGATTGGCGATCGCTTTATAGGAAACTTGTATTAGCCGCTTCCAATCTTCATTTCCTGTCTCAAGTTGCACTAGGCGCTTGCACAGTGTCTGAAGTTTTTGACGACTGGCTGGACTGTCTTGTTGTTTAAACAACTGCAACATCTGTTTGAGGATTTCCATGACTTGGGAGGCAAAGTTAGGAGAAATCTTCTCTTGAGTTTTCTCTTGCTTGAGTGAAGGTGTTGGACTTGCTGCTGTTGCAGGTTCATCAGCGCCAGTCACCTGCCGATTGAGGTAACTTTGCAACTGGCTAAAGCTGGGTTCTGCGGCTTGCACCGTTTTGTTGGCTTCCTCTTCCCTTAAACCAAACGGGCTTTGTAGCTGTTCAATTAAGTCTTTTAGGGTATCGTATCCCCGCAAAAACAACGTCTCTAGTTGTTGGTCAACATTAATGGGATGTTCTTTGAGAATCTTGAAAGAATCCTCTAGTCGATGAGCTGTCTTTTGAATACTGCCAAAGCCCAGCATTGCAGCACCTCCTTTAACAGAGTGGGCGGCGCGAAACATTTCATTCACTCGCTCCGGTTCTTTTACAACCGAGGGCAAATCTAATAGCCCTTTCTCAAGGGTTTCCAAGTGTTCTTTAGCTTCTTCAATGAAATAGCCTAAAATTCTTTGCTGGTTTCCCGCATCCACGGCAGTTTCCCCTGTCAGATCGTTGTGTGTACTCAGGCTTGCAAGGACTACCCTGGTTGATGTTAGCACTGAACACGATCAAGCAAATGGATTGCCAACTCTACCAGTAAGACTCTTTTTTTTAGAGTAGACACCATACGCGATCGCGCACAACGAAGGAATCAAACTTTTCCTCCTCTGCCTCCCTTATTGCCCCTGCTATTTCAACTTAGCGGAAAAAAGCAACGCGCTTGCTCTCATATCGAACAAAAAACCTCAGCTTTGGGCTGAGGGAAGTCAAGAAGGAGCTATTTTGTCTTCTTCATTCAGCAACCTTCTGGCTACTAGATCAGGCAGAAATAAAGCTTTTTGACAAGGAAAGGTAGATGGCAGAGGGCAGGAGGCAGATGGCAGAAGGGAAGAAAAGATGACCCAGACTATCAGGTGCGGCTAATTACTTTAGATAGTCATTCCTTGCAAATTTTAGTGAGTCATTAAGCTGTTCCATCCCAAAACTACCCAGTGGGTGGAGGCTTTTTAGTTATTTGTTCTCACAAAATACTAGAAGAGAGAATTCAGGAACAGGGGCGTTAATCGATGAAACCAATATCTACAACAATAACTTTAGCGATCGCTTGTGTGATATCTACAGCAGGGCTGTTCGGACAACCAACCTCAGCTTCGGCAAGTTCAGAATCACCTCTAACTCCTGCTCAAGCTCAACGCTTGTCCCGTGACTTGGTTCCATCTAGATCCCAAAATTTTTTCCAAGAAGGACAAGAGAGGCTGGAAAGAGAAATTCTTCTTCTGCGTCAGAGACAACGTTCGGAGCAAGAACCTATTCTCAAGGTTAGAAGCAATAATGACATTGATCAGCTCCCCCAAACAGATATCGAATCTCTTCCTTCTTTGTTAGCGCCCGATCAAGAGTTCTAAGCGGTTATTTAAGTTTTGCCGCTTCCCATTAAGTACAGCAGCGCCATCCGCACCGCAACACCACTCGTTACCTGCTGGGAAATCAAGCTAAATTGAGGATCATCCATTAAATCAGATGTGATTTCTACTCCCCGATTTACGGGGCCTGGATGCAGAACTTTGACATCAGGGTGGCAAAGTTTTAAGCGATCGCGTGTAATCCCATAACGCTGATGATATTCTCGCAAGCTTGGCAACAGATGCGCTGTCATCCGTTCCTTTTGCAAGCGTAAGGTCATCACAAAATCAGCATCTTTTAATGCGGGTTCGACCTCCCAGTGGATAAATAACTCTCCAGGTCTACCAGTAACACTCTGGGCAAACAATTGAGGCACTAGAGTCGGGGGACCCGCTAAATGTACCTTGGCACCTGTAGCTGTAAGGCTCCAAATATTAGAACGAGCGACTCGTGAGTGTAGAATATCCCCAACAATTGCAATTTTCTTACCCACCAGTAGCTCTAAGCGAGGGTGTTCAACATCTATAAGAGAACAGATAGTAAATAAATCCAGCAACCCTTGAGACGGATGTTCGTGTTGACCATCACCTGCATTCAGGACACCAACCCGAACGCCAAGTCGATCCATCTCAAACGCGATCGCCTGCGGTACCCCTGCCTCTCGATGGCGAATCACCATCATATCGGTTCCCATTGCCAGATACGTCTTCGCGGTATCGAGAATCGTTTCACCTTTCGTGAGAGATGATGTTCCTGGCGTAAAGTTAAGAACGTCTGCTGACAAGCGCTTTGCTGCCAGTTCAAAACTGCTACGGGTGCGGGTAGAGGGTTCAAAAAACAAATTAGCAACCATCTGACCTTGCAACGTGGGTACTTTTTTTGTCCGCCGTGAGAGTACCTCTCGAAAACTAGCAGCGGTTTGCAACACTGTGTCGTATTCAGTGGGAGCAAAATCAGCAAGGGAAAGAATATGGCGGCGAGTCCAAGTAGTTGTAGCCATGCACAAGTCAGGAGTCAGGAGTCAGGAGTCAAATTTCAGCGTTGTGTCCTGTCTTGAAAATAGGTGAGAGGAGACAGGTGGTAGGTGGTAGGGCAGAGGGAATTTTCCTCTTTCGTTGTGAGCGATCGCTCATGGTGCCTAGCTTGAAAAACGCTGAATTCTGAATTCTAACCGCTGAAGGATTATCTCGATACTAACTTCAAAGTGACTGAGATCAAACAGACCAAGGTGAACAAGCCTATTGATCTAGTCACAAAATCAGCATAACTACAGCCAGAACAGGAGTTAAGGGAATTACCTTTTGAAAAGGCGCGATCGCATCCATCCTATACAGAGGCTATATCCAGGGGTTACTCTATTGGCTTTTTAGTTCGTAAGAAAGAAAATTTTAAAAAATCTTTATCAATTAGTAGTTTCTTTAATCACTTATCAAATAGTCTGCTCTTCCTTATTCTAGGAGTTCCTACACTTTTCGATGCTCCTAAACTAAGGAATCTCACGATCCGGAATCTGCCTAAAAATCCTTGAAAAATGGGCTACTTACCGGAAACGCATATGAAGCTAAAGACAAAGTTTATTTCAGGTTTTTTGGGTATTGCCTCACTGGTAGCCGTATTGGGTATTATTAATATTCAAACAAAAAAAATTGTTGATGAACAGTTTAATAAAATTACTGAAAGCACAACTCGGCAGCTCATTGCCTTGGATCAGGTCAAAGTTGCTTCTGTAACAATCGCTTCTGAAGTATACGACTATGCAGTAATCAAAAATGAATCAAGCTACATCAATCCTAAAAGCAAAGTTGCAGCAACACTACAAGAAAACAGAAACCAAGAAAAAGAAGCCTTTCAGAAAGCAGTAGAAAATCTAGATCAATCCTTAGAAAATTTGCAAAGTTTTTCTAAAACACCTCAAACACAATATGTTTATAAAAGGCTTTTAGAACTCAGATTACCGCTTACAGAAACGGGGCAAAAAATTATAGATTTAAAGGAAGCAGAACTTAAAGGAGAAAATATTCTCCGTCAAAAACAAGAGTTTGAGCAAGCTGAAGCACAATTTCTAGAGATAGCTGATCAGGCGATCGCACTCAACATGGAAGCTCTTGAGCGTGAGAATCAGACAGCTAACCGTAATTCCACCTATTCTCTAATTATCAATCTAACCTCGTTCACGCTAGGGGTTGCTATAGCAATTATTTTTGGCGTTCTCTTAGCAAATAAAATCACTAAACCCCTCACAAAGCTCAAAGATGCCGCCACTAAAATCGGAGAAGGAGATTTTGATATTCAAGTCGATATAAAAACTAGAGATGAGTTGAAGATTCTAGGGGATGCCTTCAACCATATGACCAAAAAGCTACAAGAAACAACTGTCTCTAAATCTTATCTCGATAATATCATCAGCTCTTTAAGTGATGCCCTAATAGTCCTTACTAAAAATAGCACTATTGAAAGCTTTAACGAAGCGACATTATTTCTGTCAGGCTATGAGCGCAATGAGTTGCGTAATCAGCCATTAACTATCTTTTTTAGAGAAAATAATTTCTTGGCTTATTTAGAAGCCAATGGCTCAGACCAAAGTGGCTTCCTCGGAAGACGAGAAACAATTTTCTATGCCAAAGATGGTCGGGAAATTCCCGTATCTGTAACCGGATCAGTCATGGAAAACGGGGCGGGTAAGATTCAGGGAATCGTCTGTTTAGTACAGGATATATCAGCCCGCAAACAAGCAGAGGAGGCGCTACGCCGACAAGCTCTGATGTTTGAAACCATTTATGATGGCATCATCCTCACCGATTTGGCAGGTCGTATCCTCGACTGGAACCCAGCGGCTGAGCGGATATTCGGGTATGAAAAAGCTGAGATGTTAGGCAAAACCTTTGGAGTTGTCTACCAGCCAGAAGAAGCAACAGTGCTGACTCAGCAGATGATTTATGGCTTGATGAGTGAGGGACGCTGGACTAGGGAGATTCAGTTTACCCATAAAGAAGGTACTGAAGGAGTCTGTGAAACAGTTGTCGTGCCGCTACGGGATGATCAGGGTCAACCCATCGCAGCGATTGGAGTCAACCGCGACATTACCGAGCGCAAGCAGTACGAAAATAAATTGGTCGAAGCACGAGAATCTGCTGTTGAAGCCGCACGGGTAAAAGCTCAATTCTTAGCAAACATGAGTCACGAAATCCGCACTCCAATGAATGGGGTGATGGGTATGAGTGAATTACTCCTAAGCACTGAACTTACGGCTCGACAACTAGACTTTGTAAAGACATTGCAGGTAAGCGGAGAACATTTGTTGAGGGTCATTAACGATATTCTTGACTTCTCCAAACTCGAAGCTGGGGAAATGCGGCTGGATACCGATGAGCTTAACTTAAACCGCTGCTTAGAAGAAGTATTGGATTTGTGTAGTCCCCAGGCTGATGCCAAGGATTTAGAACTGGCGCTTTTGGTCGATACTGAAGTGCCACGACAACTTTTGGGGGATGCAGGCCGTTTGCGGCAGGTTCTCACCAATCTAGTGGGAAATTCGATCAAATTCACTGGCGCGGGAGAAGTTGTGATTCATGTGTCTGTCAACAGTCAGTCGGACGACGAGGAACAGGCGCAATTACGGTTTGCCGTCAAAGATACAGGCATTGGCATTGTTCCAGAAGAGCAAACCAAGCTATTCCAAGCCTTCTCACAAGTCGATGCTTCCACAACTCGCAGATATGGCGGTACCGGATTAGGTTTAGCAATTTGCAAGCAACTTGTGGAGATGATGGGAGGTGAAATTGGTGTAGAAAGTGAACCTGGAGTCGGCTCTACGTTCTGGTTCACGGCTACTTTTACTAAGGTGGCTGTTGACTCTACCAAAGAAGTAACTGAACGGGTTTCTAGCAACGTACAAACGTCTCCTGAAACATTGACAGGGAAGAGGGTGTTGGTCGTGGACGATCGCCCAATCAATCGCCAAATTGTGCAGTATCAATTAAGTGCCAAGGGAATGGAAGTGGATGAAGCGGATAACGGCATTATTGCGCTGAATGCCTTGCAAGCCGCTGCTGAAGCTGGAAAACCCTATGATGTCGCGCTGCTGGACATGAAAATGCCCAAAATCGACGGTTCAACCTTAGGACGACTAATTCTCTCGGAACCGGATTGGGCACAGACGAAATTAGTGTTGATGACTTCTATTCATGCAGGGGATTCGGCTCAACCGCTTCTCAGAAGCGGGTTTTCTGATTATTTAGTTAAGCCAGTGAAAGAATCCCAACTCGTGGAGTCTTTGCTAAAGGTGCTGGCGGCTGAAGAACCGTTGTTAGCCAGCAATACTTTGTCCTCAGGGAATGAAGGGACCAACCCTGTAGGACAAAGCAAAAGTTTGAAAATTCTCTTAGTGGAAGATACTCCGATTAACTTGAAATTAGTACGGCATCAGGTGCAAATATTAGGTCATCAATCAGATGCGGCGGAGAATGGTCAACAAGCTCTTGACAAATTGGCTAAAAACCAATATGACATCGTGCTGATGGATTGCCAGATGCCTGTGATGGATGGCTACACGGCAACACGAGCTTTACGCCAACGAGAAGGGACAGAGCATCATACCATCGTGATTGGGATGACGGCTTATGCGATGCAGGGCGATCGCGAAAAGTGTCTAGAGGCTGGCATGGATGACTACCTCAGTAAACCCGTGATGGTAAAGAACTTGGCACCAGTGCTGGAGCGATGGTCAGCCACACTGAAGAGGGACTCCCACGAAGAAACAAGCGAGTCTGATACTCTCAGCAGTATCGATCTCGATCCTGGCGTAGATATCGTTGATTGGGTTCGTCTCAAGGAAATCTCAGAGGGAGATTCTGCCTTTCAACTGGAACTGGTACAAGGATTTATCAAAGAGGGAGGCAGCTTCATTGCCCAAGCTAAACAAGCCCTAGTCGATGAAGATTGGAACACTCTAGGGAATAAAGCTCACCAAATCAAAGGTGCAAGTGCCTCGGTAGCTGTGCAAGTGATGCCAGAGGTAGCGCGTCAACTCCGTAATGAGGCAGTAGGCAACAATCGGGGAAATGCAGCTAAGTTAATCAGCCAGTTGGAGCAAATCTTAGAGCGGCTCAAAGGGCATATCGAGGTAAATCCAACGTTAGCTAAGGATTCGCGATCGACTAAGGAACTGGCAATTGAGGAAGTATTGCCCGTCCTCAGCAAGACCTTTTTGGCAGAAGAAGGCAACTCCAATCAAACAAAACAGACAAGCCTAAAGATTCTATTAGTAGAAGATACTCCGATTAACCTGAAATTAGTGCAGCATCAGGTACGCCTCTTAGGTCACCAATGGAATTCAGCCGAGAATGGTCAGCAAGCGCTTGAGAAATTAGCCCAGGACGACTACGACATCGTGCTGATGGATTGCCAAATGCCTGTGATGGATGGCTATCAGGCAACACAATTTTTGCGTCGCCGAGAAGGTTCAAGCTGTCATACTGTGGTGATTGGGATGACTGCTTTTGCCATGCCAGGCGATCGCGAAAAGTGTTTGGAGGCTGGCATGGATGACTACCTCAGTAAGCCTGTTTTGGTGAAAGAATTGAGAGAGATGCTGGAGCGCTGGTCGTCTGTGAGGGCAGAATTGCCCCGACTAGGGAGGAAGCCTGAAAGCCATGCAGTTATCGATCCTGCCTTAGACCCAGTGGATTGGGTTCGCCTGAAGGAGATTTCTGCGGGAGAGCCTGCCTTTCAACTGGAACTGGTGCAAGGGTTTATCAAAGAGGGAGCAACCTTCATCAACCAAGCTAAGGAAGCACTAGCGACTAAAGATTGGGTTACTCTAGCTAACAAAGCTCACCAAATCAAAGGTGCAAGTGCCTCGGTTGCGGTGCAATTAATGTCAGAAATAGCAGCTAACCTTTATAGTCAAGCCAAAGCCACTGATTACGAAGGTAGTCTTGAGTTCGTTACCCAGTTAGAGCTAATCCTAGAGCGGCTCAAAAGGCATATAGACATCAATTCGATTTCAGTTGAGGACTTACGAGCGCCTAAGGAGCTGACATCGATAGTGCCGTCGTCAGGCATCAGCAGTCAGTCTTCAATGAAACAATCCTCAAATCCCGATCCAGAACAAAGCACCAGTCTGAATATTCTGTTAGTGGAAGATACTCCGATTAACTTGAAATTAGTGCGGCATCAGGTGCAACTGTTAGGTCATCAATCAGATGCAGCGGAGAATGGTCAACAAGCCCTTGACAAGTTAGCACACAACCACTACGACATCGTGCTGATGGATTGCCAGATGCCCGTGATGGACGGCTATACTGCGACACGAGCTTTACGCCAACGAGAAGGAACAGAGCGTCATACTGTAGTAATTGGGATGACGGCTTATGCAATGCAGGGCGATCGCGAAAAGTGTCTGGAGGCTGGCATGGACGACTACCTCAGTAAACCCGTGATGATTAAAGACTTGAAAGCCATGCTAGAGCGATGGTCATTCGTAGTCAAAAGGGACTCACACAAACAAAAAAGTAAGTCCGACCAAACCAGCATCGCTCCTGCCTCAGATCCAGTAGATTGGACTCACTTACAGGAAATCTCTATGGCAGACCCTGACTTCCAGATAGAACTGGTGAAAGGATTTGTCAAAGATGGGAAAAACTTGCTAGCTGAGGCAAAGCAAGCTCTGGCAGCTAAAGACTGGGTTACCCTAGCGAACAAAGCGCATCAAATCAAAGGTGCAAGTGCCTCGGTCGCCGTGCAAGCAATGTCAGAAGCCGCTGATCACCTACATGATCGAGCAGAAGCTAACAATCCGGAAGGTGTCTTTGAGTTAGTCACCCAGTTAGAGCAAATCCTTGAGCGGATTGAAGTATCTGTAGAGAGAAAAAAGCTCACTATTGGTTGAAAGGAGTTCAGAACCGACTTCGCGTTGTGCTTGCGTAAGTCCTTTTGGTCAAACGCTAACTGATAAGCCACTAATCAGGGGCATCAGCGCCTGGCAGATTTCAATTTGATGGCTGAAGGATTATTTCGATACTAGCTGCAAGGCATCCGACAGTTCAACACGTCCGTCCTGAGTAATCATAAACCCCCCTATCACCCCCGCGCTGGGAGAGAAACTCTCTAAGCGCTCACAAATCTACTACTGCCAGTGGATGGAGTTCGATCCATATAAATCCATAGAAATCCTTACTGATATCCCTCCCGGTCATCAGTAAATCAATAGTAGCCCCTAAAAATTCAATCTTCAACAGAGGTAAGTATTCAGGGCAACTTTGAATTTAAATAAAAGTTTTTCAAACTATGAACCGCCTCAAAAACTATTTCATCCCTCTTATTGGTGGAGTATTCATTCTCAGTCTTAGTAGTTGTACCTCTCCCCCAACTGTTGAAAGTGACAACGCTAACTTACCGACTCCTGCAACGACTAACACACCCTTACCCAATCAGCTTGATTCAACCCCCGCACCAGTTGAGAGTCAAACACCTGTTGCTAGTCAGCCTGATTCAATTCCCGCCACTCCCACTCCAGTTCAGCAACAAAAGCCTGTTACTAGCCAGCCCTTCACAACTGGGGCTAAGACTACTACCGCCCAAGCTCAGAACACAATCAGCCTTAACATCTATCAAGCTGACAGCCAGTGCCAAACTCTAGTACCCGAAAAGATAGCGGTGCCAGCGGGTAGTTCCGTGGATGCTGCTGTCGGAAAAGTTTTGGAAAAAGCGAGTTCTGGTGATTTTGATTTAGCGGGATATCGCGTCAACGTTAATTCTCAAAGTGGTGTCGCCACTGTGGATTTACGCCTCGCACCTAACGCACAGCGACAATTTCTCTCCCTCTCTACCTGTGAACAGTTTGCTCTTTTCGGTAGCTTACGGAAAACCCTAGTTGATAACGCACAACTGAAAATTAAAGATGTCCGCTTCACAGAGCAAGGACAAGACCTTGAGCTTTAGTTAGAGCTTAGAAACCGCTTGGCAGTTGTTCAAATACCATCGCCAAGGTAAATCAGCCCCTTTCGTTAAGCCAATCCGAGTAGTTTGGATGAGGTCAGCTTGAAACTGGGGATGACGATGTTCTAACCACAAGGGTTCACCCAGTTCCAACACTTGACCATTGAGGCTCCGGTCAATTTGCAGGACGCGACAAAGCTTACCGGGTCCCGCGGCAATTCGATAGGGTTTTAGTGGTTCACGCAGCGTTACCCAACTAGGGACAGCGTCTAATTGCAAAGCGCGAATCAAAACAGCACTGGGAACTTCATCCAGATCTGTGACAATGTTTAGGCAGTAGTAAATGCCGTAAATTAAATAGACATAAGTACGCCCCGCTGGCCCAAACATCACCAAATTGCGTTCTGTCCGACTCCGATAAGCATGACAGGCAGGGTCATTAGGGGCATAGGCTTCGGTTTCTACAATTATTCCCCGTAGTCGTGTTCCATCAGGGAGTTGACGCACTAAAGTGCAGCCTATTAGGTCAGGAGCAACCTCAGTAGATGGACGGGCAAGCCAGTTCGGCTCTACAATTTGAGCAGATATGTGAAGATTCATTATTAACTGAAATTTAAGCGTCGGCTGAACAATCGAAAAGGAGGTTCAAAACAGATGGATGTCAAACTAGTTCTAGTGGTCTTAACAGTCGTTTTTACCGTATCTGCCCTAGTTTTTGGTACTAAAAACGGATTTTACGATTCCGACAACTATCACGGTAACGGTTCTGCCCACTAAACCCGCTCACTCTAGCTCAGCCGTCAGCCAATAGCTCTCAGCACACCGCTGTCTGTAGTCGTTAGTCAAAGCTAACTTGATGGTTATCGCAGACGACCACCAAAAGCTGATGGTTAATGGCTGATTGTTGTTCGCTAATTTCTGACAACTCATGACCAATCAACGCCCAGTGGCATCCGATTCCGAGGATGACCGATTAACCTGTTTTCCCTATGGTGTCGGTCATAGCGAGGAAGGAGTTTGTTTGCTAGTGCAGATGGGACCACACCGTCTCCTCCTTGACTGTGGGCTAACAGATATTAATGCTCTACAAGCCGAAGGCAATCCACCAGCCGATTTAGTACTCTGTAGCCACGCTCATGCTGATCATGCTCAGGGGTTACTGGCTCTCCATGAAGCTTTCCCACAGTTGCCAGTCTATGCTAGCGAGGTGACAACTCAGTTGTTGCCACTAAATTGGCAAGAGTTTGCCCCGGAGGAAATCCCGAAATTTTGTCATGCTTTGCCTTGGCGATCGCCTGTTGAATTCCGTGAGGGACTGATTGCGGAATTGTTTCCTGCTGGACATCTGCCTGGAGCAGCGGCGTTGTTACTGACTTATACCACTCCCCGTCGTAGCTATCGCCTACTTTATACGGGTGACTTTTTCCTATCTAATTCACGGCTAGTTGAGGGATTGTCCGTTGAATCTCTTAGAGGCATTCAGCTAGATGTCCTAATTGTTGAAGGCAGTTACGGTACAGCGCGACATCCTCACCGACGGCAGCAGGAAAATCAGTTAGTGGAGCGTATCGGAAAAGCGATCGCACAGCAAAATTCCGTTCTACTACCAGTTCCCACTTTGGGTTTGGGTCAAGAAATTCTCATGCTCCTGCGGAGTCATCACCACTTTACTGGGCGTAACTTAGATATTTGGGTGGATGGCAGCGTTGCCACGGGTTGTGATGCTTATTTGGAACTTTTGCCTCACTTCCCTACCTCAGTTCAAAATTTTGCCCGCCATCAACCCTTGTTTTGGGATGAGCGGGTGCGTCCGCGTGTGCGTCGGCTAGATTCAGAGCAGCGAAATTCTCTGGGTTCGTCTCCCTGTATTATCCTCACAGATGAAATGGCTGATTTGAGTAAATACAGCGCCATAAGTTCTGGTTCACTTGTTATATTAAGACCCGAACAACCCAGATATTCTTTAAAAACTGATGATTCTGAACTAAAAAGTAGTGAAACTTACCTTCTCGCCCAACATGGCGATCGCTTAGGGACTACTCAGCTAATTCATAATCTCCGTCCGCAGCACGTTGTTTTTGTCCACGGTTCTCCAACCTACCTATCTGACTTAACTGGCTTGGAAGAGCTACAAAATCGCTACCAACTCCATTCCCCCTCAGCAGGAACATTAGTAGAACTCCCAATCGGGGAGATGTTTGTCCAACCAGCACCGCCAGCCGATTCCAACTATGAAGGTGAGTTGAACGAACTAGGAACGGTTGTAACGATTACTCTACCAGACGCGATCGCTGCTGACCCTCGTTGGCAAAATTTTGCTGACACTGGCTTAGTGGAAGCTCGATGGCAGGGAGAAGACTTGGTGTTACGGGGATTGTCGCAACGAGAATTGCTCAGCCAGGGTAGCAATGCCAAGGTGCCTATAAATATCGACTGCTGTGGCAACTGCCGCTTTCAACGCGGTCAACGCTGCTGGAACCCCGCTTCTCCCTTGTATGGTTTTAAGGTGACACCAGAGGGTTATTGTCCTGTCTTTGAACAAGCTGAATCCCCACCGGAAAATTAAGCGTGTACCGCAATAGTTACTGTACATACCAGATAGCTATCAGCTAAGTGATCAGTTGTCAGAATTCTTCTCCAACAACTAACCACTAACAACCAACAACAAACTTAACTCAGCTTAGTCTTGATTCAAATCTTGGGAGCGTGGATGAATTTGTTCGGCTTCGGGGCAGTCATCAGACACTAAGGGTTCGGCATGTCCTCTGGGTACAGAAGCGAGTTTCTGAGTCACGGAACCGATACTTTCCAGACGAACCATTTCTTCCCAAGAACTCAGTTCGTCTTCTTCATCAGTTTCATAACGGATTGTCACTAGATCTCCTTCTATATCAACAATGCGGGCGCGTTCAATCCAACGTTGCTGATCCCGCAAGAAAACACACACCTCACGACCATCGCAACAAAGTTGATAAATCTTGCGGTGTAGCATATTTAGGTTCTCCTGAGCAGATAACTCTTCCAATACTTGTGAAACCAGTTGTTCCTTTTCCAAGAACACGGCTTCCTTGTGAACTTGACGTGGGGTTAACTGGGTGTGATTCTTCCGCGTCAAAGGCAAGACACCGCCATGATGTTCCCCTTTAACGCTTAAAAGTTTATCTTGCATCCAGCAGCAATCTTGAGAGTAAATTGACAGTACCTTCAACGGTAGAAAGCAACCTTTTACATCCTCATACAAGTGCGTAGACAGTCAATAAAACTCGGAGCAAGGCAATGGTGGAGAGCAATTTGCCCTGTGAGCAGATGAGGGACTTTGGGTAATCGATGCATCGGCAGAGGGCCGAAGCGGGTGAAGGCATAAATGAATTCCGCCATTGCGACTAGCGCATCTCTTTACCAGGGCGACAATCCTGGTCTACTGGTTAGGATGTGGGTGCCTGAAGTTCCAGACATTGCTATTGTGACATACTCCTTGCTCTAACGGCTGAGGGCAAGGGTAGAGAATATGTAATTTACACTGTCACAGTTTACTACCCTTGAGAACAGGATAGTGTTTATCTTTAGCAAACTTGGTTACTTACGGGCGTATCAATTTTTTTCTCAATGTCACACTTTTTGAAATCCCTGTGATGTCATCAACGCTACGGTTTTCTTTAGACAACCCAGCACGCAAAGTTCAACGGAGGCTTTTGCGCTTACGAAGTGCGAACAAGGGGCGCTACTGAATAGGACTTATCTCTAAAATTTTGTTACGGGTGTCAACGACCACTAGGCATTAATTGGCTTATTGCGCTAGTGTTACGCGCTTCTCGCTCAATCTGACCTGAATTAACAGCCTCATAGAGGACTGTCAGAGCTTCTAAGTCTGATGCTTCATAGCCCTTCATTTCGAGAACCTGGCGAATTAAGCCTTCAGAAGCCACACTAAGGCAACCTGTTCTAAAAGCTGACTCTACGAGCGTGCGAATCATGAAACCAGCGCGTTGATATAAGGGATTTATACTAATGTCCAATATTTCTGGCATCTGGGAATTGATTTGCATCAGCAAATTGTTGTGATTTTTAACACTTTATTGTTGTGACTTAGGTCACACTTCAGAAAAGGAGTAGTTGTTTGTCTCGCCCCTAGGTGGTTTTGAGCGATTGCAACCCCTGGGAAAGCTGAGACTTCGACTGGTCGTTCTACGATTGTTCTTACTAGCGTAGAAACCTGAGTGTTAAGCCTTCATAAACTGAGCAGTGGTTTTTCAACAAGAGTTTGTTAAAGTTCTGGTGCGAAGACTAAATTGTTAACCCTTGACGAGGTAAAAATACCTGTGTTTGCGATCGCTCGAAAGCAGCAACAATACGAAACTTACATACTCACTGACGAAAATGCTCAGTCTCGCCTAGAAGTCGTTCCGGAACGCGGCGGCATTATCACAAGCTGGAGTCTCCAAAGCCAAGATATTCTCTATCTTGATTGCGATCGCTTTGCTGACCCCAGCTTAAGCGTCCGGGGCGGCATCCCTATCCTCTTCCCCATCTGCGGCAACTTACCTGATAGTACTTACACTCACAACGGCAAACAATACACGCTCAAGCAGCATGGCTTTGCTCGTGACTTACCTTGGGAAGTCACCGAGCAAATAACTAATGACCTCGTAAGCCTTACCCTTGTCCTCAATAGCAACGACCAAACTCGTGCTGTTTACCCCTTCGACTTCCAAGTCGCCTTTACCTACGAACTCAAAGGGAATACCTTAGAAATTCGGCAACGCTACACAAACCACTCAACTGAGCCGATGTCCTTCTCGACGGGTCTTCATCCCTACTTCTTTACCTCTGACAAGACCCGATTAGAGTTTGATATCCCTGCCTCCGAGTATCAAAATCAGATTACCAAAGAAGTCCATCCCTTCTCCGGCAGCTTTGATTTGAGCCAAGATGAGATTGATGTTGCGTTTCGTCAAGTTAGCGCTAATTTTACAAGTGCTACGGATACGGGACGAGGGTTCAAAGTCACACTTAGTTACAGCGACCTGTACTCTACCCTCGTTTTCTGGACTGTTAAGGGTAAAGACTACTACTGCCTAGAACCCTGGAGCGCTCCTCGAAACTCTCTCAACACGGGAGAGCATCTCACAGAATTGGCACCTGGAGCCAGTTGTGAGGCATCTGTTCACCTGAAGGTGACTTTTTTTTGAAACGTTGGTTACATTTTCGATTTATTTATGGTAACTTAGAAAACGGTGGATTTATTGAGTTCACCTCTTCGGGTCGCTAACTCAACGGTAGAGTACTCGGCTTTTAACCGATTTGTTCCGGGTTCGAATCCCGGGCGACCCATACAAGTCATAGCAAACGATTATTAGGTCTATAAAAGAGGCTTATCTCAAAATCACTAGAGATAATTTCCTATAAATCGAAAAATATCTTAAGATTATCCTAAGAATTAAACTTGTCTAGAAATAACTAGCTAGCTGACAACTAAACCAAAAGTTAGGAGGACTATTTATGGCGCTCGTACCCATGCGGCTGCTGCTGGATCACGCGGCTGAAAACGGCTACGGCATTCCAGCATATAACGTCAACAACATGGAGCAGATCCTGTCGATCATGCAGGCTGCGGAAGAAGCAAATAGCCCAGTGATCTTACAAGCTTCTCGTGGTGCCCGCAGCTACGCAGGCGAATATTTCTTGCGCCATCTGGTTCTGGCAGCGGTAGAAACCTACCCTCATATCCCGATCGCCATGCACCAAGACCACGGCAATAGTCCATCGACTTGCTACTCAGCAATTCGCCACGGTTTTACTAGCGTCATGATGGACGGTTCTTTGGAAGCGGATGCCAAAACTCCATCTAGCTACGAGTACAACGTTGAAGTCACTCGTAAAGTTGTAGAAGTCGCCCATGCAGTCGGCGTTAGTGTCGAAGGCGAACTAGGATGCTTGGGTTCTCTGGAAACAGGCGCAGGTGAAGCAGAAGATGGTCACGGTTTTGAAGGGACTCTCTCCCATGACCAACTGTTGACCGACCCAGACGAAGCCGTTGACTTCGTTGAGCAGACTGGTGTAGATGCCCTCGCTGTTGCGATTGGCACCAGCCACGGTGCTTACAAGTTCACCCGCAAACCCACGGGTGAAATTCTCGCTATTAGCCGGATTGAGGAAATTCATCGCCGCCTGCCTAACACCCACTTGGTGATGCATGGTTCCTCCTCTGTGCCAGAAGACTTGCTTGCCCTCATCAACCAGTACGGCGGTAGCATTCCTGAAACCTACGGCGTGCCTGTTGAAGAAATTCAAAAAGGCATTAAGAGTGGTGTCCGTAAGGTCAACATCGACACAGATAACCGCTTGGCTATCACGGCTGCAATCCGTGAAGCTGCTGCGAAAGATCCATCTAACTTTGACCCACGTCACTTCATGAAGCCTTCTATCAAGTACATGAAGAATGTTTGCTTAGAGCGTTATCAGCAGTTTGGCACGGCTGGCAATGCAAGCAAGATTAAGCAGATGACTCTGGATGACTATGCGGCTAAGTATGCCAAAGGTGAATTAACTGCTGCGACGAAAAAAGCTGTTACAGCTTAATTTCTTGACTTGTAAGCCAACAAGCTAATTTGTATTGATGATTTGTTTGGGTAGCTTTGACAGCTACCCAATTTTTATTTCTTCTCTAGTAAAGTTTTAAAGCATGTCTAGGGGCGATCGCTTATTTTGTTTGATAGTGATATTAAGCGATCGCGCTTGAAATCTACTATTGCCAGCCAACGGTTAAAGAGTAGACTTGGATTCCAAGAAGAATGCTTCTAAAACTAGACAATAAAATCGGTTATTTGGAATACACAACTGCCTAATCTCAATGGCAATACTCTACAACCCACGGCTAATGCCTTTAGGCAGATGATTGTCTCTGACCAAAGTAGTAAGCTTCAAATTAGGCAAGTCTAAGGTAACGAGGGCATTGCTAACGATAGGACAACAGGCTCTTAGTGCAGAAGCTCTGAGGGCTTTTTTATTTGAATTGCACAAGTTAAACCAAAAGTTTACCCCTGCTTTGAACAGGGGTGAAGCCAACTAATAGGACAGCAAACTCTTGTCTAAGAGTAGAAGCTTTTATAGAGCTGATCTCCTACCATACGACCTATGTCCAATTACATACTTTAGGACTTACGCAAAATTATCCATCAAACGCTAGAGGTAGTACTCCATTATTCCTTTTCCTTTGGCTTGTAAGTAGAAGCAACGTGTAAGTCCTTCAACTGCTTGAGATCAACAGCCGCCGGAGCATCGGTCAAGAGACAGCGTGCTTGTTGCGTCTTCGGGAAAGCAATTACATCCCGAATTGACTCTTCGCCAGCAAGCAACATCACTAATCGGTCTAAGCCGAACGCAAGCCCACCGTGGGGTGGTGTCCCGTACTCAAATGCCTCAAGCAGAAACCCGAACTTGTCGTAAGCTTCTTCCGGAGATAAGCCAATTGTTTCAAAAACTTGTTGCTGTAGTTCGGGTTTGAAAATTCGTAAACTACCCCCTCCAACTTCTAAACCGTTAAAAACTAAGTCGTAAGCTTGCGCTCGTGCGGTTTTTAGATCATTCAAATCATCGGGGTGGGGAGCTGTAAATGGGTGATGCAGTGCCTCTAGTCGCTTTTCCTCAGCATTCCACTCAAACATTGGGAAATCGGTCACCCAAAGTAAGTTAATCTTGTTTGGGTCAATTAGCCCCAATTCACGACCAATCACGCCGCGCAGTCGGTCTAGGGTTTTGTTAACAACGTCTGTAGGTCCTGCACCAAAGAGCAAGAGATGACCGGGTTTTGCCCCTGTGCGCTCTAGTAATTCCTGTTTTTGGGCTTCTGTTAGGTTGTCCTTAATTGCCCCAATCGTGTCGATTTCACCATTATCACGCACTCGAATGTAAGCAACACCCTTAGCACCCGCTTCACTGGCTTCTTTGAATAAGTCGCCACCTGGCTTTATCCGCACATTGGAAATAACTTCATTCCCACCAGGGATTGGTAGAACTTTGATGGTACCACCAGCCGCAACAGCACCGGAGAAGACTTTGAAGCCAGAATCTTTTAGTAAATCAGAAACATTGACAAGTTCTAAAGCAAAGCGCGTGTCTGGTTTATCGCTGCCGTAGCGTTCCATTGCTTCGGCGTAGGTGAGGCGAGGGAAGGGGCGTGGTATGTCAATGCCCTTGAGGGTTTTGAAGATGTGACAGACTAACCCTTCATTTAGCTGGAGAATTTCCTCTTGAGACATGAAGCTCATTTCCATGTCTAGTTGGGTAAATTCTGGCTGCCTTTCGGCACGTAAGTCTTCATCCCGGAAGCAACGGACAATTTGATAGTAGCGGTCAACTCCAGATACCATCAGCAATTGCTTGAAGAGTTGCGGGGATTGGGGCAAGGCATACCACTGACCCGGATTGACACGAGAAGGGACAAGGTAGTCTCTTGCTCCTTCAGGGGTGGAGCGAGTGAGAATTGGTGTTTCGACTTCGATGAAGTTTTGCTCATCTTCCAAGTAACGGCGGATTGCTTTGACGACTTGGTGACGCAGTTGGAGGTTTTTGCTCATGCGATCGCGTCTTAAGTCCAAGTACCGATACTTCAGGCGCAATTCTTCCCGCACTGGCTCTGTATCAGCGGTTGAAACTTGGAACGGTAGCTGCTTACGGACGCTATTGAGTAGCTCAATTTTGTCAGCGTAAACTTCGACTTCCCCAGTCGGGAGTTTAGGATTTAGTGAATCATCTGGACGCGCCGTGACTCGCCCCGTCACTTTCACAACATATTCATTCCGGAGGGTTTCGGCATCATTGTAGGACTCTGGAGTGCGCTGGGGGTCACTGACAATTTGAATAATGCCAGTGCGATCGCGTAAATCCAAAAAAATCACACCTCCATGGTCGCGGCGACGGTCTATCCATCCACACAGGGTAACTGTCTCTCCAATCTGTTCCTTTCTGACTTCGCCGCAATAATAAGTTCGCATAGTTGCAAAAACACTAACTTCGGCTTGAGGATAGGGAATGCGTAAGCATCAAGCCTGAAGTATATAATAAGCGCCATTCGGCTCACTCAGCAGAACAGGATGTAAGTCAATAGTTAAAGCTCAACCAAAAAGCTGGTTGAGCGATCGCTTATTGCATTGCACTTTGTGCGCTGCAAGGTTTAATAGTTGCTATTCCCTAGTAGTCATTGGAATTTCAGACTGCCTATCCTACTGTTTTCAGTCCCTCCAGTTCAGGCACCGCTTACTCAGGTGCCGTGGTAGCCGTAGCCCCTTATGAACCTGCTTCAGATTTGTCAACGTCGCTAACGCTATATTCTTTTGAAGCTTCGTAGTCCACATCAAAATCCACTTCTGGTACTTTCTCTTTCCCTTCAGCCATATTTTGAGCGGCTAACTCAGCTTCCTGTACATCAGTTTGCTTGGGATCTGGTTTCAGTTCCTCAGACATATTCAACTCCTAATTTCTATTTTTTATATTAGCGACGCTAATTCTATCAGTAGCGATCCCCATTGCCTTAGTGTCTTAAGGCATATCTTTAACCTCTTCAGGAACAAAGTTTCCTTCAATATTGCTCCGAGAAAGCAAACTCTCTCTCTTGGAGGGCGATTTCAAATAGTAAACTTTGATACTCCTATGCTTGAACACATTTACTTGCTTTGGAGAAGAATTATGAATAGTCAAGAAAGTGGTAGCTCTTCAACTCGTTCCGGAGATACCAAAAAAGTAGTAGAAGCGTTTGAAGGGCTAGGCACAGATGAAAAACTAGCGCTACTCTACTACGCTTATGAAAAAATGGGAGATTCAATCACGCCAGCCGCTCCTACTGCCACGTTCCCAGAACTGGCTCCTCGCTTACTAGGCGGAGAATTTTATGATATGTCTGATGATGATCAGCTAGCCGTAATGCGAGAGATTGTTAACCGGGAAGATACAGAGCTATCTCGTGCCTATGGAGCATTGACCGAAAACAATCAACTCGTTGTTTGGTATGCCTGGGCTGTGGCGATGGGAGATACCGTAGTAGATATGCCAAGCGATTATCAAGCTACCCAAACCATCAACGATGCCCTATCCCAAATTGAAGGACTAGAATTTGAGGCACAAATCTCAATGTTGCGAGAGATAGTAGGAAATATGGGTCATAGCGATGTCAAGTCGATTCCTACCCAGGCAGAAACCGGGAAGACGGCAAGCTTATAACATTGCGTGTGACGTTGCTCGTCCTTGCTGCGTTGAGGGGTAGCTAGTAGACTTCGGCGGAAGTCTACCTGCCATTATGCAGCCAAAGCCTTACCCTTGTAAGTCCACTTAAAGGGTTTTGCCATAGTGCGATTGAAATAGTCAATAAATTCAAGAATACGGGTTTTGAGATCGGCAATACTTGTAAAACTGGCACGCCTGAGTAACTTCCGGACTAAGATACTGAACCAGATTTCAATCTGATTGAGCCAGGATGAGTGCTTGGGAGTAAAGTGAAACACTCTTGCGTTGGGTTGGATCACTCAAGAAGGCAATTCTTTTGGCGTGCAATGCCAAAAAGTTGCACATCAGATTTTTATAAATCGAAAGAACTACTTGAGAAGTAATTAATTAGGGGTTGCTGTTTAAGCGCCCTGTAAAATACTCCTAGATAGGAAGAGGTGTGATACTTGGTTCTCTGAAAGAGCCTGGTTGAACACTCTTTTTTCTATGCAGGCTATTTTAAAGCTGTAGATTGTGAGGGTGGATGATGCGAGATCAGCTAATGCTCCCACACGATGAACAATAGGGGAGTGTCAAATCAGGAGGATATGAGTTATGACAATCAATACAGCCAAGCTGGAGAGCATTCTCCAAAATTTTGTCACTGGCGCAAGTGATGTTCAGGGAGCCGCTCTTGTCTCTCCTGATGGACTTCCTCTAGCATCCAGCTTACCGAGCGAGATGGATGAAGAACGGGTATCCGCTATGTCAGCCGCCATGCTTTCTTTAGGTGAGCGCATTGGTAGCGAATTGTCTAGAGGCTTTCTTGATCGCATTTATGTTGAGGGTGATCAGGGCTATGGCATCCTCACTAACTGTGGCGAGTATGCCGTCTTACTCGTTTTAGCAAGCAAGGCGGCAAAACAGGGCGTGCTGATGTTGGAAATTAAGCGTGTAATTCCTGAGCTGAAGGCGGCTTTAAGCTGAGGTAGCTGATGATACTCAATCGCCCCTAACATCACACTCTGTAATTTAATTAATTGAATTAAAGCCTTCTACTCCTCAAGCAAGCTGTGGTGCCTCTCGGACTACTTCACTTTCCACCCATAGAAGGCTTAATTTTTAAACAATTCGATTCACAACTTCTTTATAGGTCTTGTGAACATTAGGCAACACCTGCAATGAGTTACTCTGAATTATTTTTGACTAATCTATCACTCGTATTATGTTGTTTTCTACAGTGAAATAACGTAATTCCTCTAGAGGCTCAAACTGTATTCAATTCAACAGCGAGCTGGTAGGTGATGAGTCTCGGAATCAGTGGAAGAATATTTCGGAGACTTGTTTCTATTGATAGGTGATGAATTGACAAAAATTTCTACAATTCTAAGACGATAGCTCGATTTTGGGAACACTAGCCGTGTTCACGTTAGTTTGAAAACCGTTTTATCTAGCCAGTCTACTACTAGTTGACTCTTACTTCTGCATCAACCTTCGGAACGGGGTTTAATATTGTATGTTTAAGTTGTTATGATAGAAAAAATTTACTTTTTTCCTTGAAAAAGAAAAGTAACATAAAGTTAATAATTCTTCGTTTTTAGTTTGAAAATAGGTAGAGTATGCTCCTAATTTCAGATGACTTGTAGAGAAAGCAGCGGAATGAGTAATGGCTATTACGAGTTGTTTAGCAGAATTTTCACTTCCAGAACTATTTCAATTTCTTGATCAAGGCAGCAAAACTGGTTTGTTGACCTTGCGGTTTCAGCCTGACAGTCAAAATCCAGAGAAAAAAATTCGTCATGCTCTAATGCATCAAGGTCGGATTGTTGCGGTGACCAATCGTCTTGACCACCAGTGCTTGCTGGCGATGATTTGTCAGCGAGGCTGGATTAGCCCTGAGGTGCTGCGTGAGCAAGTGAATCGGTGTCCGGCGAATATACCGATTGGACTTTACTTAAAGACGCAGGGCTTTTTACAACCAGAGCAGTTGAGATTGCTGTTCCATGCTCAAGTGTTGCAGCAAGTGTGTGCGTTGTTTAGGCTTCGAGATGCTCGGTTTAAGTTCGACTCTAAAGCCACGTTGCCAACAACCGAAATGACGGGCTTGAGCCTTTCTGCTACCGAAGCGACGTTAATGGGTTTACGTGTGTTGCGAGACTGGAGGTCATTGGTGGACAAACTACCGGAACCAACTTCAGCCTTATCTAGGGTTGTTTTGGGTAAGCGTCACTTGCGGCTAGATTCTTTGGAAGGGCAAGTGTGGCAAATGGCGAATGGCTCACTTCCTCTAAATGCGATCGCGTCTCAACTTAAACAGTCTGTAGAAACGATTCAACAAACAGCCTTTCGGCTTATTAGTGTTGGTTTGGTTGCAGAAGTGCCAATCATCACTCCCGTTCGCAGTAAAACTTCAGAAGAAGATGTTTTAGAGTCAGCTACCTTTGACACCGAAATGACCAAGGAAAACAATGGACAAGCCCTAAGCCAGTCCTTCGTACAAAGCTTGCTTGGTTTCTTGAGGAGCAAGTAAACGTGGAAATTATGCGTCTCGTTGTTACCGGCACTGTAGGTGCCGGTAAGTCAACGTTCATTCGCTCAGTCAGTGAAATTGATGTCGTAGACACGGATCGTGTAGCCACAGATGAAACCGCGTCACTCAAGAAAAAAACAACCGTAGCCATGGATTTTGGGCGTTTGCAATTTGCGCCGGGAATGGCAGTGCATTTATATGGAACGCCGGGACAGTCTCGCTTCGACTTCATGTGGGATATTCTGATTCGCCGCGCTCACGCTTATATCCTCCTTATCGATGCCCATCGCCCTGGTGATTTTCGCGCTGGTCGCCGAATGCTCACCTTTATGAAACAGCGTACACAAATTCCCTTAGTGATCGGTTTAACGCATATGGATTGTGAGGGAGCCTGGTCTGAGGAAAATGTCGCGATCGCGTTGGGCTTTGCTGACAAGAAGCACCGACCACCCTTTGTAACGCTCAATGCTAATCAAAAAGATTCTGTAATTAGAGCATTGATTGTTCTAATGCAACACTTTATGCAAAGCTCAGTTATTTAACTTTATATAAAATCTAAGCGCTTCCTTCTGTAATTACGTCAATAACGTAACAATATTAGCTAAATACAGTATCGCTGGTCACATTAATGACTTGTATTTACTACAAGACAAAGCATCTATTTTACATAAGTTAAATTTCATCAATATCCTGTTATTTTAACTACGCATTCTGTAATTGCAATTACAACGGACTTCGCTAAGATAACTGAAACTTAATAACGTTTACTTAGCAGGTCTCAAGATATGCATCTGGATCTGGCGGACGAGCTACAGATTTCTATCGATAGATTGATTCAGGGGGTGTGGTAAGCAGTTTTACAATAGATGCATGTTAAGGATTGTTAAGATGCTTCCAGTTTGCGTTGCATAGCTAGCTGAGTGCATCGTTGACTTCGCCCACTTGTTTTTTAGCTTCCCATTAAATAACCATGACCATTTCAGGTGCTCTATCGGACTTCTCACTACCAGAAATCTTTCAATTAATTGAGAAAGGACACAAAACTGGCTTGCTGACTCTTCGTGCTTTGCCAGATGCACAAGATACGCAAGCACGATATTTTTACATTTGGGTGCGCGAAGGTCGTATTGTAGCGGCAGCCAACCGCTTAGACCAGCAAGGTTTAGTTTCACTGATTGCACAACGCCAGTGGGTTAGCGATCGCGTTTTTGATAAACTTGTTCATTGGTGCTGTCCCATTAGTGAACCCTTGGGTATGTACCTCAAAGCTCAAGGCGTATTACAAGCCGAACAGCTTAAGCAGTTGTTCCAGATTCAGGTACTAAAGCAAGTCTGTGGCTTATTCCAACTCAAGGACGCTGAGTTTAAGTTTGAGCAAAACGTACACATACCACCGCGAGAGTTAACTGGCTTGAGTGTTCCAGCGACAGAAGCCGCACTGGTAGGACTGCGTGTGCTGCGTAACTGGGAAGCGTTAGCAGACAGACTGCCGGAGGCAAACGAGGGTTTAGCGAGTACCATTGAGGGTCAACCCCATTATCGACTCAACGCTCAAGAGTGGCAAGTTTGGGAATACACGAAAGGTACAGTTTCGCTTTGGGTAATTGCCGAGCAACTGAGACTACCCGTTGAGACAGTTCAGCAGATTGCTTTCCGACTCATCACAATCGGTATAGCAGAAGAAGTGCCTTTAGTGGTTAATACTCAAGTGAAACAAGCCGTTGAGCCACTCCCTTTACAGATTATTGATGAAGCTAAGCAAGAGAATGTTAGTAACTCTTTTGTACAAAATTTAGTGGGATTTTTGCGTAACAAAGTTCTGACACCGTAAAGTTTGTGTTCTTAGGAAACAGCAACCTGAGTCATTTCCTCTGGAGTGAGATGAGAATGTACTACTTCACCATCACGGAACCAGACAATGCGCCTCGTTAAGCGTGCTACGTCTGGCTCGTGAGTGACCATAACAACGGTAATGCCAGCTTGATTGAGTTCAGTAAAGATATCCATGACTTCAGCCGTTGTGTGAGAATCCAACGCTCCCGTTGGTTCATCGGCTAACAGTAAGACAGGTCGATTCACGATCGCTCGTGCGATCGCAACTCGTTGCTGTTGTCCTCCAGAAAGTTGGTTGGGTCTATTTTTCATCCGGTTTTCCAAGCCAACTCGCTTCAAAGCCTGCATCGCGCGATCGCGTCGTTCACTAGCAGGAATTCCTGCATACACCATTGGTAACATCACATTTTCCAGGGCTGTTAATTGAGGCAACAGGTGGAATTGCTGGAAGACAAAGCCAATCTTAAGATTACGAATCCCTGCTAAATCAGCATCTACTAACCGAGAAACATCCACGTTATCCAGGTAATAATGCCCTGATGTTGGTCGGTCAAGACAGCCGATAATATTCATCGCTGTAGACTTACCAGAACCCGAAGCTCCCATAATTGCACAATACTCTCCCTGCTCAACCACCAGGCTGACTCCGTTGAGGGCACGAACTTCCGTATTTCCGATGCCGTAAACTTTGTAAACATCTTCAATGCGGATGATGATCGGTTTCTTACCAACACTGAAGTGATCTGAGTAAAGGTCAACTTTGTCTTGCATACAGCGGTTTTCAGTTGGGTGAGATACAGCGGAAGGTGTGTAAAACCTACCTAGAGCGAGGAAAAAAAGCTGATAGCTGACGGCTTTCTACTAGAGTTAAGAGCTTCTAAGAGCAACAATCGGGTCAAGTTTTGCGGCTCGTTGCGCGGGGACGACACCGAAGAATAAGCCAATACCACCAGACACCCCAACAGCTAAGACAATGGCTACAGGTGAGACACCTGCTTGCAACGGGGTCAACGCACCAACCAGCAGGACACCACCCACACCAATGAGCGTCCCCAAAACCCCACCTGCTGCGGAGAGTATGACAGCTTCAATCATGAACTGAACGAGAATATCTTGCTCTCTTGCACCAATCGCTTTTCGTAGTCCAATTTCCTGGGTACGTTCGGTGACGGAGACAAGCATAATATTCATGACACCGATGCCTCCGACGAAAAGGGAAATCGCCGCGATTGCCGTCAGCATCAACGTTAATGCTCCCGTAATCGTGCCGACAATCTCTAAAAGGTCTTCCTGCGCTCTCACGGTAAAGTCATCTTCGCCAGTGATTTTGTGCCGTAGCCGCAATAGATTCTCCACCTGAAACCGAGCGGCAGTCGTGCTTTCAGGGTCTTTAGCGGAGATTGAAATGATACTGACTTCTAGCCCATAAGGAGAGGTCTGTCCAACAATCCGATTCGCTAGTGTTGTGATCGGGACAAACACCGTGTCATCTTGATTGTCTCCTAGGAAAGAACCTTTCGATTCCATGACCCCGATGACCTGAAAGGAGACATTTTTAATCCGTAGCTGCTGACCAACAGGGTCAACATTACCAAACAGTCGCTCCGCAATATCTGGGCCCAAAGCGACAACTTGGTTATTGCGTCTCACATCTTGATCAGAAATAAATCGTCCTTGGGCAACATCAAAGCTTCTAACAGAAAGATACTCTGGTGTGGCTCCAAGAATCGCCGTGCTGGTGTTTTTGTTACGGTAGGTGATTAGTTGGCGAGAGCTAATTTGGGGAGCTACTTCTTTCACAGAAGGCACTTGAGTTGCGATCGCTTCTGCATCCTCTAGCACCAATGTCCTCGGTATCTCAAATGTTGTATTCCGGGTTTCTTGAGAGCCAGGAACAATAAATAAGACATTTGGGCCTAGGGACTCAAATTGCTCAGAGGCTAACTTCTGCGCTCCCTGTCCAATCCCCACCATCGCAATTACAGAAGCATTGCCAATAATAATACCCAGCATCGTCAGACTGCTACGAAGCTTATTGGCGACCAGTGTTGTCGCTGCCATTTTGACACTTTCAACAATGTCAATGCTTCTAGACGGCGCAGTATATTGATAGCGTTGAGGCTTATCCAAGGAGGCTGATTTCTGAGATTGGTCGTTCGGCTCCTCAAGCTTCACTCTGAATCCTCCTGTTTCTTGCGGTCTTCGGGCAAATCAATAAACACCCGTTCGCCTTGCTTTAAACCATCCAGAATCTGAGTTTGGTTTTGAATCATTGACCCAATCGTCACGGGTTTAAACTTCGGTTTGTCATCTACGTCCGGCACCATCACGCCAGTTTCACCGTCCTGAGTGACAATCGCCACAGTCGGTACAACCAGAGCATTACTCACCTGTTCACCCAAAAACGTCAAGTCAACATTCATCCCAGAGCGCAGTTCTTTTTGACCCGTTACCAGTGCTACCCGCACCTGAAAAGACGTGACATTTTGCTCAACCACCGCCTCCGGGGCAACCAGTTCCACCTGACCCTGGAAAACTTTGTCAGGATAAGCATCTGCAACAACTTCTACCTTTTGTCCAGGTTTAATTTGCCCTACATCCACCTCTGGAACATTAGCAAGGATTTCCAGACCCCTTGCCAAGGCAACAATTGATGTTGAGGTTGCCGAAGCTGTGCTGGAGGCTGACGTAGTGGGCGTTACAAATGCGCCTTCTGTTGCATATTTCTGTGTAACAATCCCAGAAAATGGCGCACGAATCAACGTATCTTGTAGTTGCACTTGCGCTGCTAGCACCTGCGCTTTTGCTGAATTCACCGCCGCTACAAGCTGGGCAATTTCTTCAGGGCGGCTCCCACTCTGTAATTGCTCCACAGCAAAGCGAGCTTCTTCTACTGAGGCTTCGAGCTGATTTACTTCTGGATCAGTTTGACTTTGCACTTGCGCCAAGCGTTGTTCAGCTTCAAAGACTGCTGCCTGTGAACTTTGGGCTTCTGTGATTACCTCATCAAATTGGTCTTGTGAGATAGCCCCCTGGTTAGCCAAAGAACGGTTGCGCTCTACCCGTGACATTGCCAAAGCTAGCCTTGAGCGAGCTGTAGCGACTTGTGCCCTTGCCTGATCAACTTGTGACGGGTTTCCAAGTTGTGCTTGGTTCAAACGAGCTTGAGCCTGTGCTAGACGTGCCTTGGCTTGGTCAATTTCTTGTGGACGACTGCCAGCTTGAGCCTCGGCAAGACGTGCTTGTGCTTGATTTAGGTCAGCTTGGGCTTTTATATATTGCGCCTGAATCTCTGCATTCTCCATCAGTGCCAGTTTTTGTCCCTGCTGTACCTGATCTCCCTGTTCAACGAAGAGTTTTGCCAAACGGCCTGATGTTTTGGGGCTAAGGTTGACACTTTGGATCGGCTTTACCGTACCACTTGCCGTGATTCGTACAGTCAGGTTTTGTGATTGCGTTGGCACCGTCATTTTATCAAGGTCAATTTTGGGAGTCCTGGTGTTAATGACGTATGCCCCCGCACCACCGATTACCAAAATTCCTGATGCAATTAGTCCCAGCAGCCAAGGGAGAGATCGTTTGCCTTTACTGATGGGGGGAACTTCCATGGATGGGGTTTTTAAGTCAGGCTTTAATAAAGAAACAGGCATCAGTGGCTTTCTATCAAATCAGCTTGGCACTACCCGCAAGCATCCAGTCTGTAAAGACATCCTCGTAAATAGAAAACTTTTAGCATCCGACTGGCAACTCGCTTGCTTCTCTTCCATACTAGCTATGTTGCTTGATCAACTTGTCTACCTGTACCGATCGCAGGTTGTAGGGAATGCCGAATTTTGAGAATTGGGAATTGAGGCAGTGACTCATTTTTCCCTCAAATAATTGGTTTTCTGCAATAGTGAATTGTAAAGTTTGGTTTGCCTGTATCTACTCCTGACTCCCGGTTTTGGTTAAAATCTCTGCAACAATCGCGCCAATTATGCGCTAACTTAGCTGAAGATTTGTTCCTTATTGTCTTTTGAGGCTGCACCGTGCCCAAACGTATTCCTTTATTTTCTATACTTGTTCTCCTGGGTTTACTGAGTGTGCAAGTGCCAGTTTCAGGACAGGCACTTTTACCCTACACCCTGGAACTTAATTCAGAAGAACTAGAACAGCAGGGCTTGAATCTCGCTCAGGATGCCGTTCAACTTGTGCGATTTCAGCAGTTTGAGTTGGCGCTACCGAGAGCGGAACTAGCGACTCAACTTGCCCCTAAGAGTTATCAAACCTGGTTTATCTTAGGAAGTTTGTATGTGCAGACTAAAGAGTTGGATAAGGGGATTGATGCTTTACAACGGGCTAGATCCTTGGAACCGAATGAGGCTGGTATTTTATTCACTCTGGGTTCAGCACGTTTCCAAAAAGCTGAGTACACTACAGCGGTTGCTGAATTGGAAGCGGGGTTAAAGATTAAGCCTAATGTGCCTGAAGCGTTGTTTGACTTGGGTAATTCCTACTACATGCTCAAGCAGTTTCCCAAAGCGATCGCTCAATATGAAAAAGCTGTCTCCCTAGAAAAAAACTTCTGGCCAGCGCTGAATAATATTGGGCTGGTGAAGTACGAGCAAGGTGATATCAGAGGGGCAATCAAACAATGGGAAGCGGCGATCGCAATTGATGATGAAGCGGCTGAACCCCAGTTGGCTATTGCTGTCGCACTCTATGCCCAAGGTGACCAGGAAAAGGGACTCTCTCAAGGAGAAGCTGCCATTCGCCTGGACAGTCGTTATGCTGATTTAGAATTTCTCAAGGAAAATCTCTGGGGTGATCGCCTTCTGGCTGATACGAAGAAGTTCCTGGAAACTCCCCGAATCCAAGCTAGCATTGGCCCAAATCAAGGTTCACCTTCACGAGAAGAAATTTCTCCTCAGTAAGGCTATTGACATTGAGACGGAATGCAATTCGCCATAGTTTATTACTTCTGTCAAGGGGTTCTAGAGTCGCTCACAAAAATTCCCGGTGTGATAGTTGGAGCCGATTCACACCGGAAAGGTACAGCTACTATTGACACTCAGATTGCGATCGTTCTCACCTGCGAGCTTCTACCAGATATAGCAGTAGCCACGAATGTTAGGACATTAAGGGGAGAAGAGCGTTCCTTAACTAGAGCCGATTTGACCCAAAGCTGACCGCCCAAAGCTGACTGCTGATGGCTATACTGTTAAAATTCTTGCCTAACGCTCTCGCGTCTTGCCGAAATTGCGTTGTAGTAGTACATATGTACTTATAGATCCTGATTGGCAACTAGATTCTTAACTAGAGAGGATAGATACACTAGCACGGGCATGAGTAAAATAGGCGTTCTGGGGCAAGAAAGTTATGGCTCTTTAGGCAGAAGGGCAAGAATTTGCTCGACAAACTGTTGATGATCAACAACGGGTTTAGAGATGTAGCCATCAGCACCACTCTGCTTGAGGAAGTTTTCGCGATCGCCTTCCATCGCGTGAGCGGTAACCAGAATAATCGGTAGATTGGATGTTTGAGTATCAGCTTTCAACATCTGTGTAATCTTAATACCGTCCACGGCTTTACCCCGGTAAACGCTATGGGACAGGGAAACATCCATCAAGATAATGTCAGCTGCGCCACTCTGGGCAATTTGCATAACCTCTTCTACATCTTCAGTATGCTTTACATCCAAGCCGCCCCGCTTGCTGAGAATCTTGGAAAAAACGCGAGCATTAATTGGATCGTCTTCTACAATCAGAACGGTTTTCATGGGCGTTGCTTTGCTGAAAGTCGTCTTTTTCAAACAGTGCGATTTGATAATAAGTCTGACAGGGACTTTGTAATGTTGCCATCCTTGCGGACGATTCGTCATCACATTTTGGTCAGAACATAGGAAATTCCAACTCATGGCAAAACAGCTGAACCTGCTTGCGACCGGTCAGGTCATTCCCACCGCCCTCCATGCGGAGATGCAACAGTCCTACCTTGAATACGCCATGAGTGTGATCGTTGGGCGGGCGCTACCTGACGTTCGCGATGGTCTCAAGCCAGTGCATCGACGTATATTGTATGCGATGCATGAACTAGGTCTAACACCAGACCGACCATACCGCAAGTGTGCTCGTGTGGTTGGGGATGTTTTGGGAAAATATCACCCCCACGGTGACCAAGCCGTTTACGAGGCGTTGGTGCGCCTAGTACAAGACTTTTCCTCACGCTACCCTCTCCTCGCGGGTCATGGCAACTTCGGTTCGGTGGATAATGACCCACCTGCCGCTATGCGTTATACAGAAACGCGCTTGTCTCCTATCGGCAACGAAGCCTTACTTTCAGAAATTGGTGAGGCAACCGTTGATTTTATCGACAACTTTGATAGCTCCCAGCAAGAGCCAGTCGTGCTACCCTCTCAACTGCCAGTGCTATTACTCAATGGCTGTTCTGGCATTGCGGTAGGCATGGCAACCAACGTTCCTCCCCACAACTTAGGGGAAGTAATCGATGGTTTAATTGCCCTGATTGACAATCCTGATTTAGCAGATAAGAAATTGTGGCAATTAATTCCAGGACCAGACTTCCCCACAGGCGGCGAAATCGTTGAGCTATCTGGGATTCGCGAAGCCTACAGCACAGGTCGCGGCAGTATTTTGGTGCGAGGTATTACCCAAGTTGAGGAGATTCAAAGCGGTCGTGGACGGCGACAACGACGCAGTGCAATTGTGGTAACAGAATTGCCTTATCAGGTGAACAAGGCAGGCTGGATTGAAAAAATTGCGGAACTGGTTAACCAAGGGCGTATTGATGGCATTGCCGACTTACGCGACGAAAGCGATCGCACAGGGATGCGCGTAGTTATAGAACTCAAACGAGATGCCACAGCCAGAGATGTTCTCAGGCAGCTTCACAAGCAAACTGCCCTTTCTAGCAACTTTGGAGCGATTATGCTTGCCCTGGTGGACGGACAGCCGCGCCAGCTAACTCTACGGCAGTTGCTAGAGGAATTCCTACGCTTTAGAGAACAAACCCTCACACGGGAATATACCCACAAACTAGAGCAGGATGAACGACGCCTCCACATTGTTGAGGGGTTACTTGCCTCTCTGCGATCGCTAGATACCGTTATTGAAATCTTGAGAAATGCTCCCGATGGCACGACAGCGAGGGATTCTCTCCAAACCCGGTTAAACATTAGCGAGGTTCAGGCAGATGCGATTCTTTCCATGCCCCTACGCCGTTTGACGGGTTTAGAGCAGCAAAAGCTACAGACAGAGTTTGATGAACTCACGGCAAGCATTGAGCTATACAGGCGCTTGCTCGATAACCGGAGTGAATTGCTCAAAGCCTTGAAGAAAGACTTGCGATCGCTAAAGCGTAAGTACGCCGATCCACGTCGCACGAAAATTCGACCGCTACCTCCTGAGACAGAGGAGAAAGGAAAGGAAGCAAAGAAAACACCTAGTGTACAGAAAGGCAACAACACCAAGGAGGCTAAGAGTTCAAAAAGCAACACGACTAAAACCTCGTCCCCAACCCCAACCTCCAAACCCCAGTCCCCAAAGCCAGCCGAAGAAGAAGAAACTATTCTAGAGTTTACGCTGCAAGGTCATGTACAACGGCAGCGTCCCACAAGCGAACAACAATCGACACGCAGCGCTAGCCGCAACGCTACAGCAACCCCTAAGAAAGGGGATGACGTAGTCGTGGAAACTCATGCTACGGTCACACAAGCAGAATTAGTGGTCATTACTAATGGCGGCAAAGCCTATCCCATCAAAGTTCGGGCTATTCCGCCAGCAGCAGGGAGACAAACAGGAACTCCTTTAGAGAAGTTGCTACCTGATGCCGCACAATCAGAGGCAGTTGTGGCGCATTTTCTGCTACCTGAGAACACCGAAAGCCAAACGCTGATTTTACTAACTCAGCAAGGGCGGGTTAAGCGTCTAGATGTTTCTGAGTTGGCTAACCTCACGGCACGGGGGACAACGTTAATTAAGCTCAAAGATGATGATCATTTGCACTATGTAAACTTTGCTCAAATAGGTCAACAACTGGTTTTAGCGACTACTAATGGGCGGATTTTGCGCTTTGAGGTGAATGACGAACAGTTGCCGCTTATGGGGCGTACAGCTCAAGGGAACCAAGCTTTGCGCTTGAGCCGTCGGGAGCATCTGATTGGTTGTGCGGCACTTGCTGTGGATGACCACCTCTTACTGGTTTCTGAGCAGGGGTACAGAAAGCGCTTACCCGTTAGTGCGATCCGACGAGGAAATCGAGGTGATATTGGTACGCAGGCACTACAGTTTAAGACGGCTACAGATAGTTTGGTGGGTATAGCACCTGCCTTACCCAAGTCTGAAGTCGCATTGTTAACCAGTGCTGAGCGGGTGGTGATTTTACCGATAGATTCCGTTGAGGTACTGGGCAAAGACGGAACAGGCGATCGCATTCATAAACTCAAGCCTGAAGAAAAAATCATCTCTGTTACCGCAATGGCAACACAGCTATAGTCATCGCTGTTGATGATTGAGGAAGTGGATAAGAGATGAACTACCAAACCAGCAACTTCAACATTCGACAAGTGAACCCAGCGGAGTTGGAGGCGCTTCGTCCAGTTGCGCCTTGCTCTCCTTCGTGAGGCGGGTAAAAAGCACAGATTAAAAGAAATCTGGCATCCAGGGAGATGCACCCGCAAACAGTTGATTAGCTGTGACACATGCTGTTTCTGTCGCCTCTAGTTGCCCTGCAAGCTGTAATTGATGGGCTGTAAACAAGCCTGTATAAAGTGGTGCTAATCCCCCTACATTTAGCTTCAACTCACCCTTTCCCCCTGGAGTAACTTCACCACGTCCATTCGAGACGGACAGGATAAATTTACCGTTGTTTTCGGGTAGTAAATTGTCTTGGACTTCTAGATGTAGTTCAGTTTGAATTCCCGGTGGATAACCTCGCTTTTCCAGCGCCTTCCTCACATCAACCACTCGTAGGAACCAACGTTGTACTGAGCGAATTTTGGCGGTTTGCTCTGGCAACAGCAAAGTTAGAGGGTCAACTATTGACCCACGCCATCGAACTTTTTGGATTTGAGAGCGATGATCATTAAGGAATGTCCACAAGCTCCGTGCAGCAGCCGTTGTTAAAACAACCCAATCCCGAATCCGTAGGATAGAGCCATCTTCTGTTTGGTGCGGAGTAAAGATAACGTAGCCTTCGGGTTGGTCGGCTGAACCAATGAGATAGGTGTAAATGGCTTCTTTCTCGTCCGGCTTAGTGATTCCCTGCCAAATTGCTTGATGCCGATCTAGATATCCATTGGTGAGTTTAGCTTGCTGCTGATAGAGCGATCGCAAAACCTCCTGATTGGGGTCAGTCACAGGGTGTAAAGGTAGTAAACGCTCCTTTAGCTGGATACTCTCCGTAGGAATTTCCCAAGTGCAATAACTGCCGCCCTGCTCATACCCTGCTTTCCGATACAAGCGTTGAGTAGCTGGATAAAGAGCAGAGATTGGCACTCCATTGGCATGGAGTTCTTTGAGGGCGTGCTGCAATAATGCGATCGCAGCCCCTGAACCCCGGTATTCGGGCGCGATGCCAACCGATGCAATTCCTGCCATTGGCACGCACTCAGTCCCAAACCACTGACCCATCGGGATAATTGCTAGCCCACCAGCAAGCTGCCCTGCTCGATGTATGGTACGAAAGTTTTTCAAGCCAATGCGGTTGAAGTAAGGCTCACTACTGCCGGGTGGGCTATTGAAGCACTGGTCAAGAGTAGTCCCAAGCGGCTGAGCGTCTTCTGCGTTAGAAACATTGTCGTATTCAAATTGAGGTGTCATATCATCTACCACTCAGCGGCATAGAACTCTCCCTAGAGTAGGACGAGCGATGATGGAACTACTTCACCCGATTGACTCATCCGGTTGATTGATATACCGAGCCTTGTCCGTTCTCACTCTTGTGGCTTTTTAAAGAGTTATTAGTTGTTCATTATCTGGTAGGGGCGCACAGCTGTGCGCCCCTACAAATGGTGTTTCAAGGGTGGATTTGCGTAAGTCCTG
This sequence comes from Microcoleus sp. FACHB-SPT15, assembly GCF_014849525.1. Classification (NCBI taxonomy): domain Bacteria; kingdom Bacillati; phylum Cyanobacteriota; class Cyanophyceae; order Oscillatoriales; family Microcoleaceae; genus Microcoleus; species Microcoleus sp. FACHB-SPT15. The sequence goes on from NZ_JACJNU010000065.1 coordinate 193,270, forward strand.
CAATTGATAGCCAAAATAGCAATATCCGAACAAATAAAACTAACTCAAGAGACGTTTAGATCTATTGAGTTAACCTTTGCATTCTTAGCAGTAAAGGTTTTTAACTATTTATGCTAATCGGAGCGGCGGGATTTGAACCCACGACCCCCACTACCCCAAAGTGGTGCGCTACCAAGCTGCGCTACGCCCCGGACACATCTAATCAGAATATCATAAGACTTGTCATTAAAACAACTATCTAAAATACTTTCAGCGACTGAGCGGCTTGAACTAAATCTGGAACAGCTTGAGGAAGCCAACTCCCCTCACAACGGCGTCCAGTATTCAAGATGAAACGCAGCATATAGGAATTGGGATAGCCTTCTGCTTCCATCCAGAGCAAGTCACTTTCTACCTCACAAGCAATTTTCTCCTCATCCATCAACTCGCTTGCCATCTGGCTCATGGTTTGGGCGAGTTGCCCTAGCAATTGGCAAAAGTCGTCTAATTCCGCCTCTGTTAACTCAATTGCCCAGTCATCTCCACCAACTAAACCGTGATAGTCAGTCGCTTTCGGGTTCCAGCCAAGACGCCAACCAGCGCCTTTTTTGACTAAACGTTCCATAAAGTCCTCGCCATAGCGACTGAGTAAACTAACTGTACGCTCCTACGACAGTGCTAAGGCATAAGCAATCGAGCATCTCCCGGTTGAGGGAGTGACGGCGTAGTTGCAGGATTAGTCGTTGTTGCTGGTGGTTTAGGTGAGGTTGTTGGTGCCGAGGCTGGTGTTTCGTTGGTAGTGTTGGGAGTGAAGACACTGACGAGGGTATCAATCAAAGCATCCCGTTCAGCACGAGTTAGCTTTTTAATCACAGCGCGATCGCTTTCCATCGGATTTTCCCGTAAAGTTGTAGCACCGGGATATGCCGATTCCACTAGATACTCATGCGCTCCCAAATAGTCCGCTAACGTCAGCTTCCAATCAAAACGGAAATTGGGAGGACGGCTTTTCACATAGATGTGATATCGAATTAGGCGACTCACCAACGTATTCTCCGAAGCTACCGCACCCGTCTCTTTACTGAAATACTGGTTTTCCAAAGGCAAGTTCGGTAAGCGTTCATACACTTGCCGCCACGCATCCTGGGATCTAAAAGGCTGAGCAGTAGCTGAGTCTGAGCCAATCCAGTTAAAAATACCTGAATCCTTTACCTCAGCCTTCCCCAGAAAAAAACAGAAGCCAGTTAGCGTGGCAAGGGTCAAGTGCAGTGTAAGCCGGAGTGGTTTACCTTTTCGTATCGCTTTGAGCATTTTGGGCACGAGAGCGATTGTTCAATCTTCCAAAGCTACAGTTATAGCAGTTAGCGGTCAGCTATCAGCTATCAGCTTGGTCTAATCACCAATAATTTCTGGTTGTGTCAGTTCATCAGACATCTCAATGATTGCCCGCAGCACTGGCTTCATCATCGGGTCATCAATATTTTCAAAATCTTCATAGCGGCGGCGTTTTGCACGATTTGCCACTTGTACGGTAATCCGATAACGATTGGAAGCTGCACCGATTAGCTCCTCAGCGCGGTGCATAATTTGGCTTGAGTCGAACTGATAACGCTTATGCAGCATAAGTTGTTGTGGAGATTGTGAGTCAGGGAGAATGCAACTAGCAATTAGCTATTCGGTTTTAGGGACTAACGGCAGATTGCATCCTCCAGTTTAACAGGATTGACGTTGGCTCAGCTTGGCACGACTTTTTAACAGAAAGCAAAGCTCTCTATAAAAATAGAGCCAGGAAAAAAAAGATTTGATGAAGTTCGCGCTATCCCAGATGCATGATTTGAGGATTACGTCAATAATTTAGAGGCAGGTATTTGGGGAGGCAAAAACTAAAAAGCTCGGTCTGATAATGGTTTCGGAGCTAGTGCTACTTCTGGTTTGGAAAGGTCTAAAAACGATAAGCTCTCTTCGACATCCTGACGCTCTTGGCTGGGCGATCACATTTAAGAAAAACCTGCCTAAATGAAGAACCATCAATTGTCTTTAAGCGCAGATAATGGCGTACCATTATGGAAATTTGTAAATATGTCGAGTTGTTAACAATCAACTGACCAGGTACTATTGTCTATGCAAACACTTGTTGCTTCTAGCTTTCAGCCATTCCATCAAACCCATCGCCAGCCCCTAAAGCTAGTTGTTCTAGGAGATAGCCTCATTTATGGATTTGGTGACCCAGAAGGCGGCGGTTGGGTAGAGCGACTGCGACGCCAGTGGATGTTACCCGATAGTCCCGGTCATGTTCTTTACAATCTCGGTGTCCGAGGTGACGGCGTAAAGCAAGTACAAGAGCGTGTTGAACAAGAGTTTCGCCACCGTGGTGAACTAAAAAACCGTGTTCCCGATGCAATCATCCTTTCTGTAGGTGTAAATGATTCAGCACGTCTTGGACGACCTAACGGACGGAACTACACAGAATTTGGCACGTTCCAGGCAGAACTCGAAAACTTACTAGACCAAGCACAGCGTCTGTGTCCGGTGTTTTTTGTGGGAATGGTGCCAGTGGATGAGGTGAAGATGCCATTTCTCGACTGTTTTTACTACAATCACGCTGATCAGTACAGCTACAAAGAAGCAACCCGCATCGCTTGTCAGGGGCGCCAGATTCCTTACCTCGATATTTTTGACACCTGGAAGGCGCGTGGGACAGATTGGTGCCTCAAGCAACTGTGTTCAGATGGTCTTCATCCTAATGTGGCTGGATACAAAGCCCTATTACAGGATGTCCTGAATTGGCAAGCCTTATCCGAACTCGCTACGCCAAGCTTAGCGACAGCCTAAACTTTCCCGCGTCGAGACACCCGTTACTGGATTTACACCACTGGCGCGATCGCAAAGTAGAGAAACTTGATAGCGGTCAATAATCGCATCCGTAAAATCTGCACCAGTAATCTCGGCATCATAAAAGCGAGTGCGCGTCATTGTCGCTTCTGTAAAAATGGCGTTGGTCATCTTAGCGTTGTCCAAAGTCACCCGATCTACCAGTGCGCCAGTAAGATTTGCTCCTTCTAAGTTTGCGCCGAGTAGTACTCCCATTGTCAGGATAGCGTTAGTGAGGTCAGAGCCTTGGAAGTTAGTACCTCGCATCTCTGCTGACACGAAAACTGAACCGACTAAATCAAGGTTTGAAAAGTCGCGGTTGTTTAAATTGGTATTGGTGTAGTTAATGCGACTCTCTTGAGCATAGGCAGGAGTAGCGCTTAATAGTACCCATAACCCTGCCAGACCGAGAACTAAGATTAATCCCAGTAAACGTTTTAAGAAGGTCTTAATCGTTTTAAAATCAAAAAGTTTGAACAGTAGCATTCTTCTTAAGTACAGACTCAACTATGGATAAGGCAGTAGTTTACGACTATTGTCTCATTGCCATTTCGGTGAGTGCATACTGCTCAAGTTCTGCTGCACGGTGTGCCGCTGTATGTTCTGCTAGGACACGAACACGGGCGCGATCTCCTATTGCCCGACGTTCTTGTTCTGGTATTTCGCGCAAATATCGTAAGATATCCGCTGGGGAATCGGCGACAAGAATCTCTTTACCAATTTCAAAGATGGTATCTAAACCATCCCAGTAGTCGCTGATGATCGGAGTAGCACAAGCCGCTGCCTCGAAAAGGCGCACACTTGGTGAGTAGCCAGAACGAACCATATCAGCGCGTGTAACGTTCAGCGTGAACTGCTGAGCATTATAGAACGAGCAATGTTCAGCAGGTGGCAGGTGTTCAATGCGCTCAACATTAGGCGACCAGTCAATAGTGCTAGGGTACTGTGGACCCGCAACAACAAAATGACCTTCTTTCCAGTGACGCGCTGGTTCAAGCAGAAGTTGCTCCAAAGTTGGTTGTCGGTCATCGCTATAGGTGCCCATGTATCCGAGGTTCCAAGTTTGATGACACTTTTGGGGATAATACAACGCTGGGTCAACTGAACAATAGAGCGCTCTTGCCATAGGAGAACCGTACTGCTGTTCAATCCGCTGTAGCGTTGGGCCACCCGTAAACGATAGATAAAGGTGATAGCGGGGAATCAGTCCGGGTGAAAGATATTCTGTATCACCTCGTTCTAGCTTTGCCAACGTGACTGGTGTGTCGATGTCGTAAAATGCTGTAGTTCCCTGTGCCGTTGTTGTAACCCATTCTCCTACTGTCACACCTTCAGGCACATACGAACCAACCATCACGAAATCTGCCTCACGCACTGTTTGCGTAAAGCCGTCTTTTAGCTCATCAAGACTTGAATAAAGCTTCGTGCAACCATAGGGAGGATTGGGAAGGTCGCGGTTAGCAGCATACCAAGGCACATCCCGCTCTAGAAATAGGACATCCTGACCTCTAGCAACCAATTCGCGCACCAGTCCTCGATAGGTTGTTGCGTGTCCGTTTCCCCAAGAGGAAGTAATTGATAATCCCAGGATGACAATTTTCATTTCAAGTTGCGATACAGATGTCGAAATCCCCCTAGCTTGAGGATTTAGCGAGCAAAATTCTTACAATTGTTCAAACACTACATCTTCATAAACTGCATCTAACGTTCCCTCAAACTCTATACTGTCGAGTCGAAATGATGTCTGTTCCGGCGTGTAGAATTGCAAAACCCACAGCCCTTCATCATTGCGTCGGAAGCATTCAACACGCTGCCGCTTGGTGTTAATCAGGACATACTCGCGTAGACTTTCTAGGGTTTGGTAATCAACAAACTTGTCACCTCGGTCAAATGCTTCAGTAGAATCAGATAAAACTTCGACAATAAGAGTAGGGAAGCGCTTATGGTTGGGGGTTTCCAGGTCACGAGGGTCGCAGGTGACTAGGACATCGGGATAGTAGAACCGATTGAGAGTTTCAATTCGCGTTTTCATGTCCGAAATGTAAACGCGACAGCCAGAACCTCGGACATGGCTACGGAGTAGGGCAAACAGGTTTCCGGCAATAGTGACGTGGGGGTCACTTGCCCCAGCCATCGCATAGATTTGCCCATCAATGTATTCGTGTTTGATGGGGCTTTGTGCCTCTATCTGGAGATACTCTTCGGGCGTGAGGTAGGGCTGTTGGGGAGAGGCAATCATGGTAAGAATTTTAAGGGTTAGATTATGAACAAGAAAAGGCAGAGGGCAGAGGGGATTTATCCCAATGCTGATAGCAGAAGTTTCCCTTTTGTCGTTTGTCCTTATCTCTTATCTTCTAATTTGCCCTCGCCACTCAATTTTTTGTTCTGTAGAGCGTCCAGCAAAGGAGCGAATCGCCACTAACTCTATCTCAACAGCGACTCCGGGTCTAAGAAATTCTGACTCAATTGGTAGCTTACCTAGATTAAGCGTAAAGCGATTGTTGCTACGGCTGACTAACTCAGCAGGAATATTGCCTTCGTATCGGGTGCGATAATCAGCATTGCTGCTAAATCGATCGCTTCCTCTAGCTGCACGATACTTAATTTGGAACTGAGTGGCAATCAAGTCAGACTTTCTCGCCCGGTCTATTAAGGCAAAATTGAGTTTAGATCCACTCCCGGAGAAATCAGCCCGTGCTAGCTGCGTTGCTTCACTTTTGAGGATGACATTAGACGCAACAAATTGGGTTACCTCACCCTGCTGTGATAGCGTACCATCAACCCAAACCTCTTCAGGGAAAGTAACCTTGACCTGTTTATCGTCTTCTAAACTAATATTCACCGTTTGACCAGTGAAATCACTTAGAGGTCGTCCTGCATTCCAAACTAATTGAAACGAACTTTCAATGCGCTCAATGAACTCACGATATTGATCAGCAATTACAGAACCAGGTGCTAATAGGGAAGCCGCACCATTGCGAGTTTCCCACTTATTTTTTGATAGGGCAAAAACGCGATCGCTCAATTCAGGCATCCCAATCGTAACTGTTGGGTTATCAGGGGCAAGTGCTTCAGTACGATTCACCAAACTCAGACTACCCAAGCGTCCATCCCTCCCATCTGAGCCATTTGACCCATCTTCACCATCATTCCCATCTCTGCACTCAAACTCACGATTTGTGCAACTATAGCCAGGAGTCCCTGGAGTACCCGTGCAGGTTTGCCGTACCCAATTCCGTTGCCGACAACTGCAACCTTCACCCCCATAAGCACCGCGCCCAGACCGTCCGCCTCTTCCACCATTGGCGCGTACCGCAATTTTTTTCAAGTCTGCAAGATTGGTGTAATGGATGGTCAAGGCACCACCATCCCCGCCATCACCACCATTACCCCCGTTCCCGCCTTTACCTCCGTCAGCCGCACGCACGTCATGGTCAACATCGCGTGGCTGTCTCTCACAATCCGCGTTTTCACCACTTAAGCCGTCTTCACCACTTGAACCGTCTTCAGCTGACAAATCCAGATTCAGCGGCGAACCATCTGCAAAAATTGTTTGACTTTGACCATCTCGACCACGCTGACCCGTTCGCCCATCTGAGCCATTGCGACCATCATTGCCATATTCTCTAATCTCTGCACTCCAAGCCAATAATGGACAAAAAATTGATTTGGAGGAAGGGGGTAGAAAGTGAGGGAACGTCAGAAAGACCAGAAACAACGATAGCTTACTTAAGAAACGCATTTGCATCCGATATAACCGTGTCCGCAATTTGAGGAAATCGTCAGGCAGTTATCAAATGACTTAAGTTGAATGGTACTGACTTAAGAGAAATTGGTGAGCGTTTAATTCCCATTACCAACTGCATCACCTACCCAAAAAACCTTGTGCAGGGGGACTGGGGGAGGCACTCCGTCCCCCAGAAGGGGGTTTGGGGGTCTTCCCCCAAGTCCGAGTTCTTCTAGTGAGCCACTATTTTTACCTAAAGTTCAGTGACATTCAACTTCAGTTAAAAGCTAAAAAAAGAATACTACCAATACTATCCACCACCAAATTGCCGACATAGTTCTTCAATCTCCTTATCCTCCAGCTTGCGAAATAAGGGAGGTGGCACATCAAAAGGATGACCTGGAACTAGCGCATCCAGATTTACAGCATCACTAATCTTCCTCATCCTGTCAGCTTCCGACAAATGCAGCGCCTCAAAGAGCTTCTGGGATGTAAAGGGAATAAACGGAGCAGATGCGATCGCATAAAGGCGGATTAAGTTAATGCAAGTCCGAATTACCAAAGCCGCTTCTTCACGATTTTCCTTAATTAAACTCCAAGGCGCTCGTTCGTCAATATATTGGTTCCCGACTGACCATAAAGAGTACAAGGTTTCTGTTGCCTTCCTAAACTCCATATTCCTGATCAGTTCGCAGAGTGTTCCAACCAATTTTTCGCAGGTAACCTGTAACTGTTGTTCCCGCTCACCGGGATGCCCTCCTTCTGGTACAGTCGAGCCAAAGTGCTTTGCCGCAAACTTGAGACGGTTGACAAAGTTACCCAATGTATCAGCAAGCTCTTTGTTTACCTTAATTTGTAACAACTCCCAAGTGAAAGCCGAATCAGAAGACTCTGGTGCCATAGACATTAGACTGTAGCGCCAATAATCCGGAGGGAGAATTTCAATGGCTTGGTCTAAAAACACTCCCCGTTTCGCACTAGTTGAGAATTTCCCACCATAGTAGTTCAGCCAATTGAAACCCTTGATTTGGTCAGCCATCTTCCATTGCTCTCTCGTTCCAAGAATCATGGCAGGCCACATAATCGTGTGGAAGGGAAGATTATCTTTAGCCATAAACTGTACGTACTTGGTATCTTCTGGACTGCACCACCAAGTTTTCCAATCGTCCTCTTTTGAGTTCTCTACTGCCCATCCCTTCGTCGCTGCAATATAGCCGATGGGAGCATCAAACCATACATAGAACACTTTGCCTTCAAATCCCGGACGAGGGACAGGTACACCCCAACTCAAGTCACGAGTGATACAACGGTCTTGAAGCCCCTCATTCAGCCACTTCATTGCAATAGACTTAGTAAGATTAGGCCAATCCCGATTTTCATAAACCCAGGCTCTTACCTCATCACTAAGAGCGGCAAGCTTTAAGAAAAGATGCTTAGTTTTTCGGACTTCTAAGTTCGTACTTCCTGAGACAGCCGAACGTGCCTCGATTAACTCAGTTGGATCGAGTACTGATGTGCAATTCTCACATTGGTCACCCCTAGCTGAGTGATAGCCACAACGAGGACAAGTCCCGACAATATATCGATCCGGTAGAAAACGGTCATCGTCAAGGGAGTACATGAGACTGATTTCACGCTCCTCCATAAACCCATTTTTGTCCAGGCTCTGATAAAAATGCTGGGTTAATTCATGGTTGTGAGTTGACGAGGTTCGACCAAAATAGTCAAATGACAAACCTAGCTTTTGATAAATATCTGCCTGTCGTTTGTGTTGACGAAGGCAGTAGCTTTCTACATTGAGTCCGGCTTCCAATGCAGCAAGTTCAGCGGGTGTACCGTGTTCATCAGTCGCGCACACAAACAGAACTGTTTCCCCTTCCTGTCTTAAGAAACGTGCATAGACATCGGCAGGAAGCATAGAACCGACAAGGTTACCCAGGTGCTTTATACCGTTGATGTAGGGCAGTGCGCTAGTAATTAAGTACCTCATGTATCCTCGCCTTGAGTGTGACTAGCTAATTTAATTCATCCAGTGGGTTATCTGCAAATTTATAGCAGGTGCTAGGTGTTAGGTGTTAGGTGTTAAACGCCGACAGATAACGAGTTTTTTGTTTTCCTTTCGTCCTAACCTTTCTGGCATTCGCAAGACGTAGGTGCTAAGTTTCCAAAAATGTAACCTATCTAACTGTGCAAAGGCTTGGGTGCCAGATTAAGAATACTCACTACAATGCCAATACAACCATGAAGCTTGCTCTTTTCTGTTCCCGGTTGACTACCTGGGATCGCTTGAAGACTCTAGGTTTAGTCGTTGGTTTGCTCAGTCTGACGGCGTGTCAATCGGTTCCAAGTAATGCCCAAGCACAAAATCCTGCGTCTCTACCTAGAACCTTGACTGTTTCTGGTAAAGGAAAAATCACTATTCCGACGACCATAACGCAAGTTCGCTTGGGTGTTGAGGTTCAAGGTAAAACCGCCCAAGAGGTACAACAGCAAGTCGCAAAGCGATCGCAAGCTGTGGTAGAACTCCTGAAATCCCGTCAAGTGGACAAACTCGAAACGACAGGTATCAGCCTTAACCCTAACTATAGTTATCAGGGTGGTAAGCAACGCATTAATGGCTATATTGGTACCAACACGGTGAGCTTTCAGATTGATACTGAAAAATCCGGGACGCTTTTAGATGAAGCGATTCAAGCTGGAGCAACACGCATTGATGGTATCAGTTTTGTAGCAACGGATGAAGCGATCGCCCAAGCCCAACAACAAGCAATCAAACAAGCGTCTGAAGATGCCAGAAAGCAAGCTGACGCGGCTCTCGGTGCCCTCAATCTCAGCCAACGTGAAGTGATGGGCATTCAAATCAATGGAGCTAATCCACCTCAGGCACAGAATTATGCTTCTCCTGCGGTGCTGGCACAGATGCCAACTGACAGTGCTAAAACACCAGTTGTTGCTGCCCAGCAGAAGGTTGAGCAAACTGTTACTCTGCAAATTCGTTATTAGACCTTTTGCAAAAGCGATCGCCTAAAATCATGTTAATGTCTTTGCTTCAACGCACCCTAAAAGCACTGAATTCCTTCAAGAACTCCTCATAAGCTGTATTGATTGCTTGCATCTTGGCTATTGCACTAGCAGAACGGTTGATATCAGGGTGATACTGCCTCGCTAGGTGATGGTAAGCCAACTTAACAGCCTCAGAATCAGCATCCATTCCTACGCCTAAGACTTCCCACCATTCCCCAGGAAGAGAAGGGTCAAGTGTGAAATCATTACTGTTAAGCACCTGACACCAAATCTTTATTCTGCCGCCTTCACCACCACTAACTAGGGTTTTCCCATCTGGAGTGAACGCAACAGGACTACATCCAGCAAGAGTATGTAGGAGCGACCCTTGTACTGTGCCATCATCCACACTATGTAGATTCCAAAGTTTTAGCTCTTTCGTACTGCCACTAGCGAGGGTTCGTCCATTGGGGCTGATAGTAATGGAATACACCCCAGATGAGTGTCCAGTCAGAGTGTAGAGTAGTTCTCCAGTCTGGAGATTCCACAAATTGATAGTGCCATCTGTACTGCCACTGGCTAGGGTATTACCGTCAGGAGTAATAACAACGCTAGTCACCCAACCTGAATGTCCAGTTAAAACACGGGGCTGTTGGCAACCACTCAAAGACCAAAGCCTGATTGTTTTATCGGCACTACCACTAGCGATTTGACCATCGGAAGTAATGGCAATAGACAAAACCGTGTCTAGATGACCATTTAAGGTGCGTTTGATTTCTCCTGTGTACCCACCCCAAAGTCTAATACTTTTATCACCACTAGCACTAGCAAGGATTTTTCTATCTTGACTGAAGGCAAGGGAGGAAATGAAACCAGAATGACTATAGAAAGAATTTTGATAAAAAAAGCTGCGAAACAATGCTTTAGTATTTAGCTGCCAACTGGTAATTTTGTTATCAAAGCCACCAGTAACAAGCATCTGTCCATCAGGGCTAATGGCAACTGCATGAACTTCTCCTGCTTGCCCAAAGAAGGTAAAAATCTGCTTCCCTGTTTTTAGATTCCACAGATTAACTGTTCTGTCATCACTGCCACTGGCAAGTGTCTGACCATCGGGGCTAATAGCAATCGAATTAACCGAAGCCTTATGTCCTTTGAGAACTTTTACACATTTCCAGGACTGAGGAGGTTCAACCTCAATGGCAAGAGCTTCTGCTTTAATCTCAGGAGCGGTAAATTGGCTTTCCTGTGGTGTTGAATGGCTGGTAAAGTTTTCTGCCTTTACAGGCGAGTTGATGGTTGGATTAAAGGAGCTTGATGATGCAGCCTTGACATTTGCTTTTAACGCTTCTAACTCCTGCTCCATTTCAAGAGCAGCGAAGTTTTGTTCTACGGGATCACCTAATAACTTCCTCTCTAGTGCTTCTAGTTCTAGTTCCAAAAGTGCTTGGGTGTATTCGGTGTGAGCTTCCATTTCCAGCACTTTACTTTCCATGCGTTCAAAGGCATCTATGGCACCTGCCATCCGTTGCCCCGGCTCTTGTTTAAAAGCCTTATACAAACCATAAACGCCAAGTCCAACCACTCCCCCGGCTGCTGTCATCGTACCCATCCCGATGCCAGCGGCTCCAAATCCTCCAGCTAATCCCATCCCGCCCACGGTGGCAGAAACACCAGCACCACCTAATGCCCCAAGTCCAATTGCACCGAAAGCTGCCGTGTCTCCCTCTCCTATTGCTTTAAAGGCACCATAAGCCGCAGCACCAGCAACTGCCCCAGCTACTGTAACTGGAGCCATGCCAATGCCAACGGCTCCAAATCCTCCAGCTAACCCCATCCCACCAACTGTTGCGGAAACACCGATGCCCAAGCCAGCACCACTGGCAATGAAAACAACACTTTCTCCTGAATTTTCTGCCACCTTTTTTTGCTCCTTGAGCCGCCTAGATACTCAAAGCCTAGGCTTAAGTTAACTGTTGAGACTTCGTAACAATTACTAAAATCTTCATCACCTCCATTGAGAAACAGGAAAGGTGCTTCACACCTAAATAAAAAATCAATGCCCTTCTAGACTCTTCTTAGAGGGGACTTAATTTCCGACACTAATTTGGGCAACTTAAGGGTAACTTTGGGGTACACTAAGTTGATCGAGTTAGGTACCAAGATGAACAACGATGACCTAAAACAGATGGTGGATGAACTAGGACTTAAAGCTGTGGTTTCCCTGCTAGCAACAATTTGCATTGAGAAGGCTGAGGGGATTAAAACAACCCAAGGCTATAACTCAGTACCTTCTAAGGCATGGCTAAATGACTCAGCGAAGCTTAGGGCAACAATGGTCAGGTTAGTCAATAACTAAATACCCCCAAGTTACCCTAAAGTTAGACCCCAGTGAGGTTAGAGCCTACTGGGGTTTATCATTGGGTTGTCCCAGAATTGACTCAAGATGCCTGTAGATAAGTCAAAGAAAGTTCAAGTCAAAGTCAGTATGCCCAAGGAGATCCACAGGCAACTTAAGGATATATCTGAGGCGACTGGTATACCCATGAGTACTATGATGCTCCAGGCAACTATTGAGAAATACCTGGAGAGTGATCGCAAGGATAGCTGATATTTTCCTCTGTCCTCTTGCTAGTAGACGGAGATACTCGGCACTATAGCGATCGCATCTAGAGAGGCAATTGTCCAATACTTACTGAGGAATTCGTACGAGATTGGCGATTACTTCTCCGAGATGAGTAAAGTGGTTAGGATTGAGCGTCAAGAGAATATCTACACCTGCATTTAGCGCAGCTTGAGCAATCAGAGCATCGAAAATGCCACCGCCTGGGAGGTTTAAAGCAGCCATTCGCGCAATAGCTGCCAGATAGTCGTCGGAAAGTAGAGGCACACTATTGAGATGCTGTGAAATATCTGTGATGATGCTTTGGGCTTGTTCGGGAGCGAGGCGGGGCTGAATGGGAAGGCGAGTGAGGACAGAATAGGCTTCTGCCAGAGTGTGAGTTGAGATAAAACCTTGGATTTGCTTGGATTGGGCTGCTTGTAGTCGAGGGAAGCAGGTAGCGTGTTGTGGATGACTGACAACGAGTGCAGCAATCAAAACAGAGGTGTCAAACAAGACTTTTACCAAGCCATCTGCTCCCGAATGCGTTCTTCTCGCAGTTCGTCGATGAAGGCGTTGAGATCAAGGTTGTTGATTGGTTCTGTTTCAATGACTAAAATTCCATCTTTTCGATAGACTCTAGGTTGCTGAGGGGTTGATGAATGTACTTCTGGAACTTGTATAGTGGCTTCAGTATTTTGCTGATTTAGGGCAGTGACTTTCTCAGTTACAGCCTGTAGGATGAACTGTTCAAATGAGAGTCCTTGGCGGCTTGCCCATTCTTCGGCTTCTTGCTGGAGTTGAGGGGGAAGGTTCATAGAAGTAGGTACAAATGTTGCCGCATATCCTAATTGTAAGAGTTTGCTACGAATGAATTTTCTCATGCGGCTCAACTCCATATCTAAGGATGCTTAGGCGATCGCAAAGATAGCGGATATCCTTTATCCTCTTGCTAATAGACGGAGATGCTCGTACTATTCGGCACTATGGAGATCGCTTTCTACCTTTCCCCATCGGCTGGTGTTCCAGGAATGCATGATGCTGTTTTATAGGTGCCCTAAGAACTGGTAGGGTGCGTTATTTAACGCACCCTACTACTGTACGGAGTTTTGCAATTTTCAAGTTTACTTTGAAGGTTGTGCCTGACTCTTTTGATAAGAGTCCCATAGTTGGTATGCGCCATATCCGACCGCTGCCGTTGCTGCTACTGGAACTACTATTGGTGCTGCCACTGCTGCAAGTGGAGCTGCTACTGTAGTAGCTACCTGCCCAATCGCAGTCATTCCAGCCGCAGCCATAACGTTACCACCTCCCGTTGCAGCAACCGTTACCGCGCTGCCACTAATTACCCCTGCCGTAAATGCTGCCATATTGCCACAGTTTGTCTCACACTTGAAAATCACGACATCTCCTGCTGCTCTAGCCGGAGCAGGGAAACTCAGCAAGGTGCTAGTAACCAGAAGCAGTGTAACCAGGCAAATCGAAATCAGTCTTTTGGTATTTTGAAGGATGTATTGCATCTTGTTGCTTCTCAGAAGTGGGTATCAACGGCTCACATCTTCAATATGAACGTTGGGTGTTTGCGATCGCGTTTGCGCTCACATGTGTTGTGTATAAGATGATGTTTGTGTTCAGAATCAGGGCTAAAATCGACGATTTTGTCAGGTGATCAGCTTTTTGTGGATGAGCTGCGGTTATTGACGTATCATGAAGCGCTCTCAATCCCCTCTAAGGTATCGTGAGAAAATTGACCTGAGTTTTAAGAGACGACGTTTCAATGACTGCCATAACTCCCGATTCTGCCAAGCATAAAAAAGCTAAAGCCATCAAACCCTCCAGCCGCCGTCCTGCCAAGGAACTCTGTAGTGAGTGTGGACTTTGTGATACATACTATATTCACTATGTCAAGGAAGCTTGTGCCTTCTTAAACCAGCAGATTGCTGAATTAGAAGAAGAGGCACATGGTAGAAGCCGCAACTTGGATAATCCCGATGATTGGTACTTCGGTGTTCACCAAGATATGATGGCAGCGCGGAAGACTGAGCCAATTGACGGAGCGCAATGGACAGGGATTGTTAGCAGCATTGCGATTGAAATGCTTAATCGTGGCTTGGTTGAAGGTGTTGTCTGTGTACAAAATACCAAGGAAGACCGCTTCCAACCAATGCCAATCATTGCTCGTACTCCAGAAGAAATTCTAGCAGCGCGGGTGAATAAGCCGACACTCTCACCTAACCTTTCCGTGTTAGAGCAAATTGAGCAATCTGGGATGAAGCGATTGCTGGTGATTGGTGTTGGTTGCCAAATCCAAGCCTTACGAGCAGTTGAGAAGCAACTAGGTTTAGAAAAGCTCTATGTTTTGGGAACTCCCTGTGTTGATAACGTTAACCGTGCTGGGTTGCAGAAATTCCTAGAAACCACCAGCCGTTCCCCAGAGACTGTTGTGCATTATGAGTTTATGCAAGACTTCCGGGTTCACTTCAAACATGAGGATGGTTCAGTTGAACTGGTTCCCTTCTTTGGACTAAAGACGAATCAATTAAAAGATGTGTTTGCCCCCTCTTGCATGAGCTGTTTTGACTATGTAAACTCCTTGGCAGATTTAGTCGTAGGCTACATGGGTGCGCCTTTTGGCTGGCAGTGGATCGTAGTACGCAATGACACTGGACAAGAGATGTTAGATTTGGTGCAAAATCAGTTGGAAACGCAGCCCGTGATGTCAAAGGGAGACAGACGTAATGCTGTACAACAGAGCATCCCCGCTTATGATAAGGGCGTTACCCTACCCATGTGGGCAGCCAAAATGATGGGTGTGGTGATTGAAAAGATTGGTCCTAAAGGTTTGGAGTATGCTCGGTTCTCAATCGACTCTCACTTTACTCGCAACTATTTGTATGTAAAGCGTCATCACCCAGAGAAATTGGAGGCACATGTGCCAGAGTACGCTAAACGAATTGTTGGGCAATATCAACTGCCAGAATCTTAAGTCTTTGCAAATGATTTCAATATTTTTTGCTCTGTTGAAAAGTCACAGGACTTACGCAAATCCACCTTTTAACCACCATTTGTAGGGGCACTCTACCAGATATTGCACTTGTGCGTAAGTCCTAAATCATTATTAGTTCTTTTTGGACAAGCACCAGGGAGAAGCAAATGACAAAAATCAACTATTGAAGTTTCGGGAGGACTAATGGAACTTGTGTTTCGTGAACGTCCAAGGCGAACACCCGTTTGATACCGTTTCTGTATGAGAAAACACCAGGTTCCCTTAACCTCCCAGTGCTAAGGTAGGGTGCTGTTGAGCAAAGCTTTTGTTGTTTAATGAAGCCGTTGCTTAAAACAAGAGGAGGCAGAGGTACAGATATGGGAAATGTTAAGGTTGCAGAAAAATCAAACCATCTTATGACCTCTCCTTCGGAAATCTTCTAACCTTCTTATGAAGCAGCAAGAATTGCCGATAATCGGCTGGCGGGAGGAACTTGCTTTACCTGAACTTGGGATTTCACAGGTGAAGGCAAAAATTGACACAGGCGCACGTTCATCCGCTTTACATGCTTTTGATATCCAGATTTTCGAGCGTAGTGGGATACAGATGGTTAGGTTTAAGGTGCATCCCTATCAACGGGATACTCATCGCACTGTAATGGCTGAAGCTGAACTTATCGACCAACGAGAGGTTCGGAATTCTGGTGGACAAACTCAACTTAGACCTGTTATCCAAACTCCTGTAGAACTGAATGGCTATACTTTCCCAATTGAACTAACTTTGACGAATCGAGATGTGATGGGTTTCCGGATGTTGCTGGGGCGTCAGGCTGTGCGTAAACGTTTTTTGGTAGATGTGAGTCGGTCGTTTCTGCACAGTCCAAGTGGGAACAACAAACTAAAGAGTAAAAATCAAAAGTAACGATGAAAATCGCAATTTTATCGCAGGATGCTTCGTTATACTCCACTCGACGCCTCAAGGAAGCTGGGGAAGAGCGAGGACATGAGATACGGGTGATTGATTACTTACGTTGCTACATGAATATCACGTCTCACAAGCCGAGTGTGATTTATCAAGGCAAACCCTTGGAAAATTTTGATGCGATTATTCCTCGAATTGGGGCATCGAAAACGTTCTACGGGACAGCTGTTGTGCGGCAGTTTGAAGTAATGGGTGTCTTTACGGCAAACGAATCCCAAGCGATTTCTCGCTCCCGTGATAAGCTGCGTTGCCTCCAGATTCTCTCTCGCGAAGGCATTGGTTTACCTGTAACTGGTATTGCTCACTCTACACAAGATATTGATGGCTTAATTGATACGGTTGGTGGTGCGCCTGTTGTCATTAAGCTATTGGAGGGAACTCAAGGAATTGGGGTGGTGCTTGCCGAAACCCACCATGCAGCTAAGTCGGTGATTGAAGCATTTCGGGGATTGGATGCGAATATTTTGGTGCAGGAGTTTATCAAAGAAGCAGGAGGCATGGATATTCGCTGTTTCGTCATTGACAACAAGGTAGTTGCTTCAATGAAGCGGCAGGGTGCCCCAGGTGAATTTCGCTCCAACCTGCATCGAGGTGGAACGCCTGACACAATTAAGTTGACACCAGAGGAACGAAGCACAGCAGTACGTGCGGCTAAAGCGATGGGGTTGAGAGTGGCAGGTGTGGATATGCTGCGCTCAAATCACGGTGCAGTGGTGATGGAAGTCAATTCTTCACCCGGTCTCGAAGGAATTGAGAAAGCAGCGGAGGTTGATGTGGCGGGGAAGATTATTGAGTTTTTGGAGAAAAATGCCCTTTTAGGAAAAACACGCGATCGCATCCAGTATTAACACGATGATTATGAGTTTTATCTCAAGGTAGAGATATCGCTTCATAATATCTTCATAAATTAACCGTGTAAAACCCACGATCTCTTAACCGCTGGTTCCGGAAACATTCAGGAGTCACTAGAAAGAGGAATCTAGATGTAAGGGAGTCTGGCAGGAAGGAGTTTGGTGAAGACTAATGCAAGCCACCCTGTTGTGGGAAAGTTTCTGAACGGGCGTTACAAAATTGTTCAAGTTCTGAATGCCGGAGCATTTGCACAGACCTATATTGCTGAAGACACTTGGCTTATCGGCAATCCTCAATGTGTGGTCAAGCACCTTAAGCCGAATGGCGATCATCCTAAACAATTGCAAGTTTGCAAGCGTTTATTCACCAGTGAAGCCGAAATACTCAAGAAGCTGGGTAAGCATGACCAGATTCCCCAACTTTTAGACAGCTTTGAAGAACACCAAGGGTTCTACTTGGTGCAAGAGTTGATTATTGGAGAACCATTAGTTACAGAACTCCCAATTAGTAAAAATTGCAAGAAACGCTGGAGTGAAATTCAGTGCGTTGAATTATTGCAAGACGTTTTAGGTATTTTAGAATTTGTTCACAGCCAAGGGGTCGTTCATTGTGATCTCAAACCCAATAATTTGATTAGACGCGCCTCAGACGGCAAACTGGTTCTGATTGACTTTGGTGTTGCTTATCAAATTCCTTCTACTCAAGCCAAGCTAAGGGCTATCCCAATCCAGTTCTCAATTGCATCTGTAGCTATTCACGGCTTAGGCTACATTCCAGCCGAACAGTTTAGCGGTCAGCCCTATCCCTGTAGTGACATTTATGCACTCGGCATGATTGCCATTGAGGCACTAACGGGTCTGAATCCCATGCAATTGGGAATTGATTCTGAGAGTGGGGAAGTTAGCTGGCAACAGCAAGTATCGGTAAGTAACCCGATGGCTTGTGTGATTAATCATATGGTGCGCTATGACTTCAAAGAACGCTATCAATCAGCAACAGATGTCCGAGTTGTACTAAAAAATCTGGCAATTAAGAATCAGGAGCAAGGTGTGAGAAAAGATGAATTAGACAAGGCGTTGATTGGTGAGTCTTCTTCAGAATTAAAACCATTAATTACGCCAGTAGATAGCGAGCCATTAGATTTAGGCTTTTATGTGCGGGAATTGGCACAGTCTTGCTTACCCAAATTACCGCCTATTGTATCGGGAGTGGGAGCAGGGATGGCAACGTCTAATGCTCTGGCTATATCCTTTGGACTGTACACTCTGCTATCTGCAACTCCGTCTAATCCTGGTCTTGATACTTTAGCGAGGGCAGCACAAGAGTATCAGGCAGGGAATTTAGAAGAAGCGATCGCCTTAGCTCAATCAGTTCCTTTAGATAGTGCGGCTTATCAAGAATCTTTAATTGCAATTCAAAAATGGCGCAAAGAATGGAACACTGCTGCCGCTCAGTATCAAGCTGTTGAAGATGCCTATAATGAAGGGCGGTGGCGGGATATTTTTGAGGAGGCTCGAAGGACTCCTGATGTTGCGGCTTGGCAAAAAAAAGTTGAACAATTTATTGAACAAGTTAAACCAGAAATTGAGGCAGAATCTGAACAGCTATTACAGCAAGCCTATCAATTAGCAGCAGAAAAAAACTTTACAGGAGCACTAGCCTTAATTAGACAAATTCCTCCCGAAACAGCCACTGGTGCCAAAATTGAACCCAAACTATCAGAATATACTAAAAAGCAGCAGATTAGAGCAGACTCTTTATTACAAGAAGCCTATGACCGGGCAGCAAAAAGAGACTTTAGTGGTGCATTAAAGTATTTATCACAAATTTCTGACGAAACTCCTACCTACGATAAGGCTCAAATCAAAATTGTTGAGTATGCTCAAAAGCAGCATTTTAAGGAAGAAGTTGAAAGACAAGCTTCATTAACGAGAGCGGCTTCTGAGTCAAACTTGAGGTTTTCAGAGCCATTTGTGCGTAGCAGTGGTGAAGAAATGACTTTAGAACTTAACCCTGGTACCCAACTTACAGAAGTTAGTCCTCGCTCATCTTTTACTGCACCTAGCAGACGTTAGTAAGCTGATGTGCGTTTAAATCTCATATTGAAAAATACCGAGGGCAACCGTGTAAGGGCTGCAATGTGGGTTCAATTCTCCTCGTCTCCAGTTTTGAGTTGGAAATAAACCAGTACGAGAGTGAAGCTAAGTAACACGGTTGTTGCTGCCGCCGCGTAGCCAAAATCAAACAGGGAAAAGGCTTCTTCGTAAATGTAGTAAACCAATAAATTGGTGGAATTTAGTGGACCACCACCTGTGATGATGTAGACCTGCTCAAAACTTCTTAAGGTAAAAATAGCAGTAGTGACTGTTGCAAAAATTAGTGTTGGTCGTAATCCTGGAAGCGTGATGTGCCAGAACTTAGCCCAGGAGTTTGCACCATCTAACTCAGCGGCTTCGTAACGATTTAGAGGAATCGCTTGCAGTCCTGCGAGAAATACCACCATATTGAAACCCAGTTGTTTCCAACTGCTCAATAAAATGATGACGGGCATTGCCCAAGTGCTGCTACCTAGCCAGGGAATTGGTTCAAACCCAAGAGAATCTAGAAGCGCATTGACTGGGCCTTCAGTTTGGAACAACCAGCGAAACCCCAAGCCAACGGCAACCAAAGAGGTGATGGAGGGAATGAAATAGGCGGTTCGCAAAAGTCCTCGTAGAGCAAATGACCAATTTAACAGGACAGCTAACCCCAAGGGAATAACGAGGCTGGGAATGACGGTGGCAATGGTGAAGTAGAGAGTATTGCCAAGAACTTGCCGAAAATCGGGATTGATTATCAAACGTAAGTAGTTTCTGAAGCCTGCCCATCTAACTCCCTCGGCGGTGAAACTGCCTGTGGTGAAACTAAGGTAAAACAGGTAGGCGATTGGCCAGAGGAGAAAGATGCCGAGGAGGATAAGTGCGGGTGCTAAGAAAATCCAGGCGGCGATCGCATCATTATCTAGCAACTGCTGAGGAGATCGAAACTTGATTGCCATGTGGGTTGCAGGTGCGCCTGTATCATTTACATTAAGTTATCCAGTGCAATGTCCCGGTTGAACAATGCTTCATGGAAGTCGGGGTTGATTTCTAAGGCTTTGTTGTAAGAAGCAACAGCGGCTTCAAAATCTCCTGCTTCAACTTGTTGGTTGCCTTGCTGAAACCAGGCTTGTGCCTCATTAGTAGCGGATTGCTCGGCTGTGTCGAATTGATGCATCAATTCCTCAATTATTACTAATGGGTCAGTGGTTTCAATGCCTAATTGTTGAGCAACCAGTTGGCGTAAGTTATCATCCTGCTGCAACCTCACCATTAATTCATCTAAGGTGATGGTTTCAGTGGGTAAGGCTTCCTGGTTGATTTGTTCCGTCTCTTGAGTCGGGACGGCTTGGGGGGGTAAAGGTGCTGTTGCCTGGGCATCTGGTCCATCATATTCCCAGACTGTTCCACTTGTCTGTCTGATGAGCAACTGCCTGCCAATGTCGTAGGCAACTTCTCCGATTGTTGCAAGAGAGGGGAGAGATTGAGTCATTTCACCTACCTGCACTAGCCGTGTGGCTAATTCGTTATTCGGTGCAGGGGAGGCAAGTACTCTTTCCCCAAACCGACGCAGCCATGCCACCCATTCTGTTTCCGTGGTGCGCCCCTTTAGGGTTTCAAACCAGCGCAGAACTCGATCCTGCTGCCAGCCATGCGCTACTCCTTCGAGAAGTTGCCTGAATAGATACTCGTAGTCGGAGTCAGCGAGGGGTGGAGGCGCTTCTACCTCGGTTTGTCTCTCTCTTCGGTTGGTGGAAGCTTGGGGAGAGGTGCCAAACAGACGCTGAAACAATCCTTTGAGCCACTGCCAAATTCCCTTGAGCATCTGTTGAATCCTAAGTGCGATCGCGTTTATCCAGATTTTAGACTGGCTAAGTAGTGTTAGTGACAGTCGGTTTTGTTTGTCGGTACTCGATATCAAGATAATAGCTAGCTCTAGCTGGGGACTACACTGAAAAAAGCAGAGCAGTAATGCTTGTAGTTAAAATGCGATCGCACTTATGGGCCTTCTCATGCAACCAAGAACCGTCTGGCAGCAGAACAGTGACAACCCTGAAAACCGCACGAACTTCGCCATTATCCAACAATGGTGGACAAACCTCAACGACAAAAAAATTGCTTGGCGGCAACGAATCATTCCCCAAACAGGCGATGTCAGCCAACTCAACTGGGAACTTCAACGCTTTGATGAAGTATTCAAACTACAAGCACCTCAAATTCGCGGTATCACTCTCTACTGGCGTAAAGCTGATAACGAGCGAGAAGGTAGTACTACACCCCGTAAGCTAGAACTAGATACCTACAGCCAACAACTCTATATTTATCCCCAATCACAACAAGAACTTGTTATTCGGGTTGGGGTTCCAGAAATCATCTATCAAAAAATTGAAATCAAAAATCCCCAGTACCAAAGTGCCAGGAACGGTGAAAACCACATCATCATTTTGCGCGATCAGCAGCAACAACTAGAAATCACACTCAACCTTACGCCAGATAATCTGGCCCAACTTAAAGAACAACTACCAGGATGATTCTCAATTCTCTAACGTCATCCTTTTCTTAAAAAGCCAAGATATGCAAGGTTGGTATCAGTCTTGGTAACCGCCCTGCACTATCTTCTTTTAAATTGTCTTTGCAACATAAACGGCAGTGCCAATCTACCATTAATTCTGCTAAATGAATCAATCTCTTACACTTGTGCGGTGGATTATCCCAGTTGCTTTAATTTTGATGGGATGGTTTTTTGGGATAATTTTTGAAAAAGTTTTTTTCACGAGATTCAAAAAATTTACGGCTAGAATGCCGTTTCCAGGAAATGAACTGGTTGTTGAATCTCTACAGAAACTGCCAAGCCTTTGGCTTTTCTTGGCAGGGCTTTATGGCGCAATTCTTGCTTCACCGTTTACTCTACCAGTTTCAGGGATTCTTCAGAAAGCTTTAATTGCCACTTTTTTATACACAGTAACACTCCTAGTTGCAAGGCTTGCTGCAGGCTTTGTAACCTTATACAGCCAGAGAGTTGAAGGACTATCTGCTTCCTTATTTTCCAACCTTACTAGAATCCTCGTATTACTTCTGGGGATTTTAATAATCTTGCAAGCGATGGGTATCTCAATTACACCTATCCTAGCAACATTAGGGATTGGGGGATTAGCTGTTGCTTTGGCTTTTCAGGATACCCTTGCAAACTTATTTTCTGGTTTATACTTAATTATTTCAGGTCAAGTAAGAACAGGTGACTATGTAAAACTAGAAAGCGATCAAGAAGGGTATATAACTGATATTACTTGGCGCAACACTACAATCAGAGAAGTTCCCAATAATATTATCGTTGTCCCTAATACAAAGTTGGCTTCGGCAATCTTCAAGAATTACCATCTACCTACCAAAGAAATAACTTTACAAATTACTTTTGGTGTTGGTTATGACAGTAATCTAGAGCAAGTCGAACAAGTGACAGTTGCTGTTGCTGAGGAGGTAATGCAAACCGTTCCAGGTGGTGTACCTGAATTTCAGCCATTTGTCCGCTACCAAAGCTTTGAGGATTATAGGATTAATTTAATAGTGTGCTTAAGAGTTAATGAGTTCCTTGACCAACATATTATTAGACATGAGTTTATTAAGCGGTTACATAAACGGTATCAAGAAGAAGGAATAGAAATTCCCTTCCCATCCAGAAATGTGTATATGAAAGATAAGTGAGTAATGGGGGCAATCCTTACCTCACTTACCCAGTTGAAATTCCCATTTCAGATTAGTTCCATAATAGGGAGCTATACAGTTATAGAATTAGACTCTAGAGGTAATGTATTACCCGCTTGCACAAGGTTAAGAAAGCCTGAAATATTACGCTGAATTTCATCAATAGTAATAGTAATCATATTTTTAATTTAGCTAAGTTATCGCTATACATTGGAATTGTGCTTACAGCGAGAACTTACCGCTACGCGATCGCACTTCTACTCCTTGTCAAAAACGAGATCGCTTACCAATCTCTAGACGCTAATGAGCAACACAGTAAGTAGGTACAGGTACATCCTGCTGAGGGCAAAAACAGTGTTCTTATAAGCTGAGTGTCCTACTCACCCAATTGTTGAGAAAACTCGGAGACTAATCTAAGAGGTTTTGTTGGATTTCGTGCCTTATGCAGGAACCGTCAATGGCATCCCGTTGTCGGTTGGACTGAGTTGAAGTAAGAAGGGAACGGCTTTTTCTACCCAATCTTTAATTGCTGTGTAGTTTGCAGCATCTTCGCCATAACAGATTTCCAGCATCTCAGTATGAATGATGCCGGGATTGAGAGGAATTGCTGCCATTCCAGGAGGGAGTTCTTGAGCAAGCGATCGCGTCATCCCCTCAATTGCCCACTTAGAAGCACAATAGGACGAGACTTGAGGAGACGTAGAGCGACCCCAACCTGAACTTAGGTTAACAATCACACCGCTTCCTTTATCAATCATTGCCGGGATAAAATGACGAATCACATTCGCCACTCCCTTGATATTCACATCAATGAGGCGGGAAAAATCTTCACTGGGAATCTGCCAGAGTGGTGCTAATTCATTAATCAATGCCGCATTATTAATCAGCAAATCTGGTGGAGCATATTCAGAAAGAAGTCGCTTTGCCCAAGCTTTCACCTGTTCTTCATCAGCAACATCTAGTGCCGTGAAATTGTGGGGCGAACCAAACTTTTGGTTGAATTTCTCCACCGCTGCTTCTGAGCGAGCGCAACCTAGAACAGTATGTCCTGATTGAATAAATCGCTCGGTCAAAGCTTGTCCAAGACCTCGGCTGACACCTGTAATTACGATAAGTTTTGTCATGCTGACTTTTTATAAACAGGATTTTACTTAGTGATCGCGTTTTAACTCTTAGCGTACCCTCTCCCGAAACTCCAGCACTGCCTCTAGCGGATCGGGTTGCACTACATAGCCTGCTAGTAGTGCCAGATCGAGATCGGTGAGCAGGATAGAAGTCATATCTGGTTGGATAACATCGTCTTCAACTGTTTTGTCTATTTTGTATTCCAGAGATTGTAGCGTCCTCACAGCTTTGTGAATGTAGGGAATGATTCATCGCTAGGTGCGTCAAAAATGACTTCAAATTCGGCGGCAGGCATGAATCGGCTGAGATATCGTTTGTGGTCGTCAGCATCTTGTCGGTTCACAAACCATTTTGAATGTTTCATCTCTAGTTCGGGTAAGTGACGATTGGTCTGTTGAGCAATCGGCTGAAAGCAGCAGCACAACGTGATCGCATTTCAGATATGCGATCGCTTTTTATTGATCACAGACATCAAAAAAACATGCAGACACCACACAGCAGTCTGCTGTGGTTGCAAAGCAGAGTGAATTGGTGTCACATATCTTCAGGAAGGGGAAACCACAGCATTAACCACTGCTACCGTTTCCCCATCGTTTTTTTGTTTGCGATGTGGCACCTTGCCACATGATTGATAAGATGGTAAACAATCAGGATTCAAATTTCAACCCCAACGTGCCAACTTTAAAACAAGTTCGCGATCGCCTGGGGATGACTCAGGAAGAGTTTGCTGATGCTTTGAGCTTGTCGCGCTATACGGTCATGAGATATGAGAGCGGTAAGCATCAGAAGCTTCAGCTCTCTCTGGCTCAGGTGAGGAAGTTAGTTGAGTTGATGGAGCAGGCAGGGCTTCCCATCAAAGAGTTACCTGAAGATATCGAGTGATGACTGACATCATGTGGCAGTTGTCGATCCGGTGGCTATCACAAGACCAATAACCGACAGAGGAGTCAATCAAGGTGCAGAATGAGTCGAGAAGATACAGAAAAATTACAGCAGCTAGCTCAAGAGGGGACTTGCCAATGCACCGCCGTCTCAAATTTCTCAGCGTTGCTACTGCTACTCTACTGCTGTCGCTGAAATCTCCCCTTTTACCGCTTAGCTGGAAGTTTGAGCCTCTAGTAGTTCAGGCGCAAACGATTGAAGAGCAAGAACCTGGGGCGGAAAAATGGTTTTTAGAAGCTTATGAGCTATGGCTCAAAGGCGACTATCCAGCAACATTGGAAAAACTTCAGCAAGATTTAGCCAGGTTTAGACAAGAGGGCGATCGCGCAAGAGTTGGAGCTGTCATTACCTGCATTGGGGTAGTTTACCGTAGTATGGGACAGTATGCCCAAGCTCTAGAGTACTCTCAGAAAGCTTTAGCTCTCCTTAAAGAAGTTGCTAAGTTACCTAACAGCGAACAGCGCTTCACTGCACGCACCTGGGAAGGAAGAACCCTTTATGGTATTGGGATAGTTTACCGCAACCTAGGACAATATACCCAAGCCTTGGAGTACTCTCAGCAGGCTTTAGTGATCAATAGAGAAGTTGGTGATCACCTTTGGGAAGGGAGAACCCTCAATAGCCTTGGAGGAACGTACTACTACCTGGGACAGTACCCCAAAGCTTTGGATTTCTATCAACAAGCCTTAGCTATTTTCAAAGAAATTGGCAATAGCTCTGATGAAGGAAGAATTTTCAACAACTTTGGGTTAGTTTACCGCAACCTCGGAGAGTATTCCAAAGCTTTGGAGTTTTTTCAGCAAGCCTTAGCCATTCACAAACAAATTGGTGACAAGGCAGCGGAAGGAAACAGTATCAGAAATCTTGGGCTAGTTTACCGCAACCTGGGACAATATCCCAAAGCCTTGGAGTTCTTTGAGCAAGCCTTAGCTATTCACAAACAAATTGGCAATAAAGGGATGCAAGGGACGACCCTGAGCAACATAGGGGCAGTTTATTGGGATCTGGGACAGTATCCCAAAGCCTTAAAGTTTTTTCAGCAAGCTTTAGCCATTGGCACTGAAATTGGTGACAAGGCAGGAGAAGGGGAAAGCCTCAACAACATAGGGGCAGTTTATGAAAAACTAGGACAGTTCCCCAAAGCTTTGGATTTTTATCAACAAGCTTTAGTGATTTCTAAAGAAATTGGCGACAAGCCAGGAGAAGGAGGAACTTTCAACAACATAGGGGCAGTTTACGAAAAACTAGGACAGTTCCCCAAAGCCTTAGAGTTCTTTCAGCAAGCTTTAGCGATTGCTAAAGAAATTAACGACAAGGTGGGGGAAGGAACGATCCTGAACAATATCGGTTTTCTCCTAGATGCACAAAAACAACCGGAGTTAGCAATTGTATTCTTCAAGCAATCGGTCAATGTCACAGAGGGAATTCGCGAAGAGTTACGGATACTGCCAAAAGAGCAACAGCAGTCATTCACCGAAACAGTAGCAGCCACCTATCGCCATCTAGCCGACCTCCTCCTGAAACAAGACCGAGTCCTCGAAGCGCAACGAGTCCTCGACCTCCTCAAAGTTCAAGAACTTGATGATTACCTCCGCAACGTGCGCGGCAATAACAATACTGCTCAAGGATTACCGAATCTCCCACTTGAACAACAGACGTGGGCGAGTTACGAAGCAATTCTCAATAAAGCCGTTGAAATTGGTAAAGAACTCACCCAACTGCGACAGCTTAAACAACAAAACGGCACACTCACTCCTGCTCAAGAACAGCGTATCGCCCAACTGGTGAAAGCCCAAGAAACGATTACAGAGGAATTTAACAACTTCACCCAAAGTCCAGAAGTGCTAGCACTGGTGACACAGCGAAGTCCCGAAACCCTTTCTCAGGATTTGCTGCTACAGATGGGAAACTTCAACGCCTTACAAGATAACCTCAAGAATCTGCAACAAAAGGCAGTACTCCTCTACCCCTTAATTCTGGACGATCGCATCGAACTCATCCTCACCACCCCCGACTCTCCGCCGATTCGGCGCACCGTCCAAGTTCCCAAGCAACAACTCAACGAGACAATTGCCGCCTTTCGCAGTGCCTTACTCGATCGCACATCCGATGCTAAACCTCTCGCACAACAACTCTACAACTGGCTGATTAAACCCCTAGAAGCAGAACTCAAAGCGGCAGATGCCCAAACTATCCCTCTTCTGTCACTCTCCGGTTTTTCCTATTATTAATATTTTCTACAAAGGAGGTACATTAGGGAATACAGCGTTTGCCCATCTAATTTTGGCAATTGCCCTACTCTAAGCAATTTCTATGAAGAAAAAGTTTGCGATCGCCTACCATAGGTTAGTTCTAGAATTCAGCAATGGCAAAAGTTTTCGGAGAGTGACAGAAGAGGGCTATTATCTACGCCCCCGACGCTCAACTGCGTTACATTCCTCTTGCCGCTTTGCACGATGGGGAACAATGGTTAGTGCAACGCTACCGCCTCAATAATATTACTGCCGCTTCCCTCACTGACCTAAACACCCAACCGCAACGGCAAATGCAAGTCTTAGCGGGTGCTTTTGCCACTGGACGCTATAACTTTACGGTTGGCGGAGAAGCCTTTGACTTTTCTGGGTTGCCCTTTGCTGGAGCCGAGGTGGAGAATTTAGCTAAGACTATTCCGACTACCACTCAATTCATCGACCAAGCCTTCACCCCCGAAGTCACCGTTCCCAAAATGGATGACTACACGGTTGTGCATTTAGCGACTCATGCGGCGTTTGTCGTAGGGACACCAGATGATTCCTTTATTCTCTTTGGTAATGGCGATCGCATCACCCTCCGAGAGATGCAAAATTGGAGCCTCAAGAATGTTGATTTGGTAGTGCTTTCTGCTTGTGAGACGGGATTGGGCGGAAAACTTGGTAATGGTGAAGAGATTCTTGGCTTAGGCTATCAGATGCAACAAGCTGGAGCAAGGGCGGCAGTTGCCTCATTATGGTCAGTTTCTGATGGCGGTACTCAAGCTTTGATGAATGCCTTCTACGCCGGACTAAAAAGCGATAATTTAACAAAAGCCGAAGCTCTGCGGCAAGCCCAAATTGCCTTAATCACTAACAATTATCAGGCGCTAGGTGAACAACGAGGTATTGGAGTAGAAGCGATTAGCGATCGCACACAGCCATCTGTACAAGAGCAACTGAGCCATCCCTACTACTGGGCATCCTTTATTTTGATTGGGAATGGTTTGTAATTCCTGGGTTTTGCCGCGAATCACAACACTATCAAATACATCAGAAATCTCAGGACTTATGCACTAACGCCATATATAGTAGGGGCGCACAGCTGTGCGCCCCTACAGATGCCGTTTTAAAGACCGAATTGCGTAAGTCCTGATCTTTACCTCGACTGACTTTTCCCCATCACCAGATATTTGTTTTTCGATAACCACTCAATAGTTAAGAGTCTTAGCTAGTTGTATTTAATAATCACAGCTCTTCAGTAACCAGTATGCTAAACTAACAATTAAACTGCCAATTAAGCAAACATCTAACTCGGAAGTTTTCAAAATTTCTAAACCCGTAGGCAGAGCGTTTAATCAACTTAAGCTTATTATTGATACCTTCGACAACACCACTTGTAGTCTTATGATCGAAGTAAGCAATAATCTCATCCAGCCAACGAATAATAGTGTTCTGACTATCGGGGAAATATTTTTTGGCTTCTGATAGCCATACTCCTAGTTTAAATAAACCGGCTAACCAATGATTAACCTGCTCGAAAATCTGTCTGATTTTCTCTTTTAATTCATGCATACTCTTAAGAGTAGCAGAGACATCTTTAACTTGAACGAGTTTAGCTTTTTGCCCTTCATTTAGGTCTGATTCATTTTTCAATAACACATATTTACTTTTCTTCAATCCTTCTAAAGCTTTCTCTTGAACTGCTTTGTTTTCTGACGTTTTTGCTTTTTTAATCAAATCTTCCGCTTGTCTCTTTTCTCGCTTCCTTTGGGTGTCTAATTCCTTATTTATTTGTGCCATTACATGAAATCTGTCGGCAACCACTTGTACATTTGGCATCAGCTCTATCACGACATTTTTGTAACCTTTCCACAAATCTATACTTACTTCTTCTATTTTCTCTAATACCTCTTTTCCCCATCCCCTCTATTTCTTCTGTTGTCACCAACCCTTTTTTCGCTATGCTGTGGATATCGTTCTCTAACACTTCTTGGATTATTTGCTTGGCTAACCGTTTCGTATAGGTTCTTCTTTTCCTGACAAACTCTAACTCTTCACTAAATGGCTTGACACATTTTTTACATTTAAACTGTCGTCTGTTAATTTCTAAATATATGAAAGTCTCTCCCCAAGGTAAATCTTTTACTAGGTATCGATGATTTTGATGTAATCTGTGGCTTCTTGTTCCACAACGTGGACAGCTACTTTCCTTGCCAATCCGTTCCACCTGTAAAATTATTCCAATCCCCTCATGCTGGTGATGTGAAATGACTTTTATTCCCTCTATATTCAATAGCTTTGTTAAAACCTTTATATCCTTTTTCGTCCTCATGGCTGTTTAATGCACCTAAAAGCTCTGGCTTCGGCTTATAGTTAATACCCAATGAGCCTCCTGTGTCAACTCTGGCAATAACTCTATCCACTATTTGCTAGATTTATTTATAGTTCTTTACTTCTTCAACTATTGATTTGGCATATTAGCTACTGAAGAGCCAGAATCACTAACGAGTCTTTGATATTCACTAACGAGCTTTTGATATCCGTTAGCGATTTTTTGATATTCATGATCGAGTCTTTAATACTTAACGATGAGCCTTTGATATCCGTTAACGATTTTTTTGATGTTCGCTAACGAATCTTTGATACTCGCTAACTAGGCTTTGATACTTAATGATGAGCCTTTGATACTCGCTGAACTCTCGCAAAAATTATTGCATAAGTCCTCTACCTATGAGAGATATAGATAAACAGAGTCAGCAATCTGCTTTCCTAGCTCAACAGAGGAGTTGCAATGCCTTTACGTCTCAGCTACCTTAGCCAAAGCCACTATAACTCTAAGGCTTTCGCTGACATCCTCGCTTAATTTGCTCATTTCATTATCTGTTACTACTTATTTTCGTTGTCCATTGCAACTGACTACTGACAAACGACCCAACTCCGAAGTAATAAGGATAAAGGATATTTAAGGATACCTGAAAGAAATGACCCAGAGTGCTTCTGTTTTCCACCTCAAAGTTCAGCGAATCGAGCAGGTATGCCTATTTGAATTGTCTTGGGGACGAGGACAGCAACTCGGTGTAACACTTCCTTATCCTGAAGCGTTGAATACCCTGTATCAGGAGTGGAGTTCTGTTTATCTAAGTTTTTATAAAACCGCACTACGAGGACGAGTTGCTGCAAAAGGTAGCATCTTACCGCCACCTGTAGATTGGCACGCCAAACTGGTACAAGCAGAAGCCAAACTACTCTATGAATTTCATCACTGGTTGCGTCGTGCAGAACTCTATGAAATTCGTTCTCGTCTCGCTCAAGCGGCTAGAGGTGGAGGAATAGAGAGTGGCAATTCTCCAATCCCCAATTCCCAATTCCCAATCCCCACTGTTGATGTTTTCCTCACTTGTAACCCATTAGATTTGGAACGGTTACCGTGGGAAGCCTGGGAAATTGGTACGGAGTTTGCGGCTACGGGTAAGATTCGCTTTTTCCGCAAACCGTTGAACATTGTAGGCGCGACAGTGACTCCTCAACGTCGCCGTCGTCGGGCTAGGATTTTGGCGATTTTGGGCGATGACACGGGCTTGAATTTTCAAGCGGATAGAGAAGCGGTGCGATCGCTAAATTCAATCGCGGATATTGAGTTTGTTGGTTGGCAACCTGGAGAGGATATTCCCCAACTCAAAACCAAAATCTCAGCCGCGATCGCAGATGCACGCGGTTGGGATGTGTTATTTTTTGCAGGTCACAGTAATGAAACCGACTTGACTGGCGGAGAGTTAGGGATTGCTCCCGGTATTTCCCTTAACTTAAGAGAAATTGCCCAACCTCTCACGGTTGCTAAGGAACAGGGATTACAGTTTGCCATTTTCAACTCCTGTAATGGACTCAGCCTCGCTAATGCACTGATTAATCTGGGATTGAGCCAGGTGGCGGTGATGCGAGAACCCATCCATAATCAGGTGGCACAAGAATTTCTGGTGCGGTTTCTCCAGCGTCTAGGAGAGTACAAAGATGTCTATGAGGCGCTGCAATATGCCTGTCAGTACCTCAAATTAGAAAAGCATTTTACCTACCCTAGTACTCACCTCATTCCTTCCTTGTTTCGTCATCCAGATGCGCCCCTATTTCGGATTGAACCGTATGGAATCAAGCAACAGCTTAAGCGCTGGTTGCCAACCCGGAAAGAAGCGATCGCACTAACTGCCCTGGGACTCGTTAGTTGGCAACTCTCCGTGCAAGGCTTCTTATTAGATCGACGGGTATTAGTCCAATCAGGCTATCGCCAACTCACCAATCAAGTCGAAACAACTCAGCCGCCTCCTGTTCTCATAGTAGAAATTGACAATGAATCGATCAGAAAAGGAGGAATTTCTCAGCCAAACCCAATGGATCGCAGCTATCTAGCGGATTTGGTGACTAAGCTAGCGGCAATCAACGCCAAAGTTGTTGGCATTGATTATCTGCTAGACCGTTATCAAAAGGAAAATGACCAAAAACTTGCTAATGCCATACGTGCCTCAGTCCAACAACAGGCAACCTGGTTTGTTTTTGCCATTCAGCGCCATCATAATACGGGTGGCTGGTTTGAGGTACTGCCAGAACTCGCTCAGCCAAGCTGGAGCTTACAAGGGAATATTCTCGGTCTTGGTCGCTACCTACAATACATGACACTGGTGCCGAGAGATAATCCTGATCCTCGGAATATGCCCTTAGCCTACATGCTGGCATTATCTCACTGGCTAAACTTTGGTCAATCTCAAGATTGTTCCAGCAATCCCTCCCCTCCAAATATAGGGAAGTTGGGTTCCCCCTCTTCTGTGCCCTCCTTAGCTAGAGAGTCTGCCTTATCCAATTTGTCTTGTGAACAATTTGGGAAAGTGCCCCAACCGCAACTGCAATCATCTGCTGACTGGTTCTCTCAGTTAACTACCTATGTCACAAACATAACGGGTAAGGACTATCGGCATATCTTCTCACCAACTGCTCGCTTGCAACCCCTAACTAACTGGGCTTACCTATTGCGTCAAATGTGGTTGCATCCCATTATTGACTACTCAATTCCTCCTGAGCAGGTTTATAGGCGAGTGCCAGCTTGGAAATTGTTGGAAAGCCCTGTGACATCCTTAAAACTAGATAGTCAGGAGCAACCCGTAGTCATTATTGCCGCTGGTGGCTATGACGAAGCTGGGGTAGCAGCAGAAGGTCAGGACAATTTTCCTCTACCACTGGCTGTTGGTTATTGGCGTTCTCAGGAAAATCCCCCTGATCCACGTCAAATATTTCCAGGTGGTGAAGCTCAAGCCTATATGGTTCACCATTTACTCAATCAGCGACTAGTTGTTCCAATTCCTGACTTCTGGCTCGTTGGGGTAGCGGTGTTATTGGGGAAAGGAACAGCCCTGGCACTAGAAAGGGTGAAGGGGGAGAGGAAAAACAGACAAGGGAAACTTTGGCTGTTGGCTATACCGTCCAGACGGGGCAAATGGTTGCTACTACTGGGTGGGACTACAGCAGTTTACGGATTGGCTAGCTTGCAGCTTTACATTACTGCTGCGGTGCTAATGCCTTGGCTTTTACCTATATCAGCGTTTTGGACTTTTGTTTTTCTAGGTTTATTAGAAGGGAAATCTCATGCGTAAATTCACTTGGGTATTATCGACTTTGCTCTTGAGTGCGATGATTTCTAGTGTGCCAACTAGAGCATTTCAGGTAGCAAAGGTGCAAATCAATCTACCTGGGTCATCAAAAGATATTATTCAGACTTCCTTTAGTAAGGACAACCCTCCTCCGACAGATCCTACAACTACTGGGACACGCGGACCTTGCACGATCGCACCCTTGGACTTAAAAACCAATACAGAAGTTTGGAGCGATCGCCCTATGTTTGTCTGGCGGGGACCCATTGGAAAAATTGAGGTGCGCCAGCAAGGTAGCAATGATGTGTTGTGGCGTGAGACTATCCCCCAAGGCGTTGGGAGAATCCAGTATGCCGGAGAATCACTCCAGCCTGGTGAAACTTACAACTGGGTACTCTTTGACTTGCAAAACAATGCGATCAGGTCTATGGCGTTTAAGGTCATGGATGCACGAGAACGTGAACAAGTCAGTACCCAATTGCAAAGCTTAGAACGGGAACTCAAAGCCAAAGGAGCGACAGTGGAGGAAAGCGCGGCACGTCGCGCCCAATACTTCGCCCAGCGGCAACTCTGGTCAGATGCTTGGCGGGAAGCCTTTTCTGTAGACAATCCCGTAGCCATCATTGGAACGATTACTCAGACAACTCCGACTCCGTTCTGTACGCGATCGCCTAAGCCCAACTCCATTTAAATTGGGCGATAACGAGGAAAACTGGGTAAGTCAATTGATGCCAAGGACGGGCGCTTTTTTGGAGGACGTAGCGGATAAAGGACAGGTGAGGGCCAGTTGGATTGAGGGAGACGTACTTCCGATGGGGCTGGCTCTTGCCTTAGATCATCTCCCCAGAATTCCTCATTCGGCATTTGTGTCTCCCTATCCCCTGGTGAGGCTGTTGCTTCGACACTTCTCAAATGACGTACTGGTGAAGAGGATTCGCCTGAGTTCGTTCCTGATGCCGAAATTAATGGCGTTTGGGGGAGGGCTAAATCGGATTGGAGTTCCTCCGCTAAACCAGACGCTTCGGCTAAAGAGGACATCTCGGCAAGTAGCTGCTGTTCTAATTCCAGTTCTTTGGCTTCACTTTCTTGGAGAGAAGCGACTATTGCCTCTACGGGATTAGAGGTTTCTGCTGCTGAGAACTGCTCAAGTTCTTCAATGCGCTTGGTTATGGTGGGTTCCGTTTCTGAGGAATAGGGCTTGAGAGGCTCAAGTCGGATTGGGCGATTCCAGATTGGGTCTAGATTAGCTGTATCTTCGATTAACTCCGGTTCGGCTGACCAGGGTTGGATCGGCACTGCTTTGTGAACGGCTGACTGGGTTGCGTTGTTTCTGGGATGAGGCTGTTGTTGTGAGCTAGAATTACCAGGCATCTCTAAAGACTTTTCTAGAGCGGCTTTGAACTGTAAGGATTGGCGCTGCTGTCGATGTAAGCGAGTTCTGAGTTCTCGACAGGTATTTGCGGCTTGTAATAGCTGGTGGGACTGCTCGTTGTAGCGTTGTTGGGTAAGGGCGCATTCACGCTCTAGTTGAGCGACTCGTTCTTGTGAGCTTTGTAACTGTTCTGATAGGGTTTCAATTAAAATTTGCTGGCGCTGAGACGCTTGATGCGATGATTCCAGCGCATTGAACATTCGCGTCAGTTGTTCTTGGAGGGTATTGAATTCCTCTGTCTGTTGTGCTAAGAGCGTTTCGCGATCGCGCGATCGCACTAACTCCGTATGTAACTCTTCCTGCTTTTCCCGGAGTGATTGCCTTAACTGAGTCACTTGGTCAAGTAAGCGACGGTTGCGTTGACGCATTTTTTGTGCCAGAGCAAACCAGTCAGCATCTTTAGAGTGTTCTCGCTGCAAGGATTCTAGCGGTTCAGTTACCTCATCATCTCCCATTGAGGGTATTGAGGCAGGCGGGAGACTAAGTGGCGTAATCGCTCGTCCTAATCTCGGCGACTGAACAGCCTCCTCGAAACTCGGCAACTCTGGCAGATTGACAATCTGTGGGTTTTCTGGAGTTCCTGGCGCATCTGGCAACTCCACTGTACTCTCATCCCCCGCAGTGGGGGGTTCAGGAAGGGGCTGGTTATTTGGGGTGTCAGCTTCACTCATAGCTCAACATTTCAGAGGTTCACAATCCACGACGTAGGCAAGTAGGGGCATCTCACCAAAAAAACAAGGGTCTACTCAGAAGCTTTGGGTTAACTGTAACGCCAAAAGAGAGTGTCCGTGTAGAAGAGATTCGAGTCAAATGCTTTGCCCTGACTTAGTTTGGGTGCCAAGATACGAAATTACCTCATATCAAGCCCAGTTCGTTACTTCGTGTATTTGTCTGTTGTCCGTTGCTACTGACAAAAAGCAACAATTCATCTACGAAGTGAGCTTACTGGATTTAATATCACCCCTCTCTCCATACAAAAGTAATGCACAAAAACCGCCAGACCACAAATTTTAACTTGCAAGACAGACATTAGAGTGTCTTTGCGGAAACTTAGTTAGAGATTGATAGCGCTTGTGTCAACAAATCTCGATGCATTAGTGCCCGATCAACTAAGGACTGAATTTGGTCACTACTTAGTGGGTCGCCATTGGCATAGTGTTCTAGCCAAGTTTGACTGATAATATTTGGGTCATCTGGCAACTGTGCTAGTTCCCATCCTGGTAAGTCCAAGTCACTCATCAGTTGGCTAACCTTGGGGTCATAACTAAGAGCAAAACAGCGGCATTCTGCTGCCGCCGCCATGATTAAACTGTGATAGCGCATCCCAATTGCCATTTCTACACCCCGGAATAAACCTTTCAATTCTCTAGGGTCTTCTATCTGGAAAATCTGGTTTGAACCGGGAAGCTGGGACTGAATGGATTCAGCAATGCTTAAGTCTTGAGAGGCTTGGAAGGGGACAAGCAAGATACAGGTTTGTGTGGCTTTTTGAAAGTTAATTAGAGCTTCCGTAAGATTGGCAAGGCGTTCTGGGGTTAGCGCAGGATGCGATCGCAGGGTAACAGCGACTCTTGGTGCGGGTAAGTCCCACAACCCTTGTACCTGTGAGGAATCTAGTGCCCAGACTGGATCAGGGGCAATAATAAAGGGAATTTTCCAATCCGCTAGCAGTTCGGCTGAACCACGATCTCGCACGCTTACGGCAGTACAACTAGCAAATGACTGCCGCGCTACCCGACGAGTCAGTTCACGCTTCAGAGGGCCAATTCCCTGCGCCCAGGCAATCGTTTTTAAGCCCAGTTGCCGTGCTAGCCCCATTAATCCGGCATAGTAGAGTGGGCTAGCGGCACTGGTAACATCTTGGATGAGACTACCGCCGCCCCAAATAAAAAAGTCGGAGTTACGCATTGCCTTGAGCACTCGAAAGGCAGAATTACGATCGCAACTCTGCACTTTATAGCGCTTCCTGGTTTCTGTCGGGTTCCCAGAAAGCACCAAAGGTGTCACCCCCTTCGGCAACATTTGCAACAGGGAAGCAAGCAAGGCTTCATCACCAGCGTTGCCCTTCCCGTAATATCCACATAAAACTGCTCGTATTTCCCTCATGCGAAAACTCTACCAGCTTTCGCTCAACCATACGATAAGTAATTCATAGTCATTGGATAAAGGCATCTTTCTTCACTTTGCCCTTTCCCTTGCTTGGAGCAATAAGTCATTACTTAACGCGATCGCACCCTTAAATACCAAGAATTACACCTCCTCTTAATTCATGAAGGCGCAATTCTTTGTTTTTATATTTCAAACACAGTTTCAGTTGAGTATTACTCACTTGTGGTTAGGCATTGCTCCGTCATCTCCACTATCCCAACATAAGTAAAACTTCAACACAACCTAGTCCCAAGGTTGGAGTTGTGCATCGTCTCCACCAATGCCGATTCCTGTTTCATATATTTCGGCATCACTGATGTTGAGGTCACTCATTGATGCACCATAAACATTAGAATCATAAATCTTAGCGAGAGTAAAGTTTACCTCGTCAAGATTGGCTTCCTGAAAATTGACGTTGGTTGCAAAAGCTGACGTTAAATTTGCCCCTTCTAAATCGGCACCCTTGAGGTCAGCACCTTCAAGATTTGCTTCTGTAAGGTCAGCATTTTGCAGATTCGCTTCTCTCAAGTCAGCACCAATCAAATGTGCGCCCCTGAGGTTAGCTCCCGATAAATCACACTGGAAACATGCTCCAGTTGACAGTAGTTGCTTTACATGAAGTGGATTTTCAGCTTTAACTGGGTTAGTGAAAAATAGGGGAGTTAATAAAGTTAGGGCGGCTAACAATTTGAATTTCATAATTTTTCCCCTTGTCTTGATAAGTAACATTTGTTCCGTTTCTTCCTCACAATTCTAGTATGGCATTAATCTCCCTACAGTTAATTGCCCCACAGACAGATCGTGAGAAGTATCAACTTTAGTCGTGAGGTAGAAATCTTATTAAATTGACTGAGTGCTGTTTAGTCGCATGATCTAGATCACTGTAGCGATTTCATTATTATGAATATGACCTACATGGCTAGATAGTTTGAATAGTCTGGGACAGCAGGAGGGTTCAGTGTTGGAGGTTGATGAAGACATAGCAGTGCTGCGATCGCTTTTTACCGAAGATAGACGCTTTGCTTTGCCTTTATCATCGGCAACGAGAAATACCTGAAGGCTGAGTGCTGAGTGCTGAACGCTTTTCAGTATTCACTTAACGAAATTTGAGTTAAACCCGGAAACAGTGGCGCTTGCTCTTTGTTGTACTTCGCCAGGTAATCTCGGAACGATGTGCCACCCGTACCAATATCAACGCCAACAATCTTTAACTGCTGTACCGCCAAACCGAGATGCGCTTGATGAAAGCGACACTTGTACTCATCATAGGTACGCATATACCTTAGAATTGCACTGACATGAGGATGATTGAGTAGACCTATCCGTAAATGCGAAATGCTTGCTGTAAGACGGTTTGAGAGATAATGGCACCCGTGCGAATCGAACGTTCAATTGACGTAATAATCAAGCTTGGAGGGGAGAATTT